>JAFQAF010000082.1 GCA_017400025.1 Oscillospiraceae bacterium | reverse complement strand
CTACACCTGTATTTTTGGTGTACAATAATTGATAGACTTTCGTCACAACATAATATAATACTATATTTTATTAAAATAAACAATACTGTTTTTTTGCTTTTAAAGGCAAAAAATCGTTTTTTACAGGAGATTTTATGGCAAACTTTATTCTGGCCACACCCCGTATGTACTTAAAGCTGGCCCACCCCAGAATGGCCCGGGAGGTGGCGGATTTCAATCTGCGCAACAGGGAAATTCTCCGGGATGTGGAGCCTATGCGCCCTTCAATGTTCTTTACAAAGGCCGGGCAGAAGCAGTACCTGCGCATGGACTACAAGGATGCTATGCGCGGCAGTGAATACCGCTGGTATCTCACCCTGAAAGGGGACAAAAAGGTGATTGGCACCGTGTGCATCGGCAACGTTATGTTCGGCAGTGTGAAAAGCTGTGTCCTCAGCTATAAAATGGACAAGGACTGGCGCAATATGGGCCTTTGCTCCGAAGCAGTGGAAGAGGTTATCCGCTTTGCCTTTGATGTGCTGCGCCTCCACAGGATAGAGGCACAGGTTATGCCACGTAACGCCAAAAGCCAGCGGATTATGCGCAAATTCAATTTTGAAAACGAAGGCCTGTCCAAACAGTGCCTTGAAATAAACGGCAAGTGGGAAGACCACTACCGCTACGCCCTTTTAAACCACAAAATCAGTGCAATGCAGCACTATGACTGATGATTACTGCCTGCCGCCGGCAGCGCACAGAATATTCAGGGAGGATAAAACTATGGCAGTTATAGATATTTCCGGCTTTGCCCCAAACAGCATCACAGACGGCCCGGGCCTGCGCTTTTCCATTTTCTGCCAGGGCTGTATTCACCACTGCCCCGGCTGCCACAACCCGGAAACCCACGAATTCGGTATCGGCGTAAAATATGAAGTGACCGATATTTATAAAATGATAAAAAAAGACCCTCTGGTAAAGGGTGTCACCTTTTCCGGCGGCGAGCCTTTCTGCCAGCGGGAAGCCTTTTATGAACTGGCAAAACTGCTGAAGGCAGACGGCTACGAAATTGCCGCCTATTCCGGCTTCACCTTTGAACAGCTGACAAAAGACAGGGAAAGCTTTGAATTCCGCCTGCTGCAGCTGTGCGATATTCTTGTAGACGGCCGTTTTGAACTGGCAAACCGCAGCCTTTCCGCAGGCTTCCGCGGCTCAACCAACCAGCGCGTGCTGAACGTGGCCGCATCCCTTGCAGCAGATGCCCCGGTGTGGGAACGATCCGCCCGTTGGCGCACACTGGATGTGTGATAAAATTCATATTGCAGTATACATAATAAAACCGCCCCGTCCCCGGAGCGGTTTTTTATTGCAATATCCCGGCCGGACGCTGGAAAGACTGTGTACCCTTTTTATTTCCGCCCGGGATATCGACATTATTTTCCAAAATACCAGATAATGTCTCATAATGGCGCCGGGATGTATTGTGTTACTGCGTGCTGTATGGTATCATATAGCATATACAGTTAGTATACAGTAACTTTGATATGGAGAGATAATATTATGGCTGTAATGGAAACATTGATTATCACAACTGCAATAGCAGGTATAGTGGGTACAGGCCTGGGCGGCCTGATAGGTGCCCTGCTGCAGAAAGATTCCAACCGCATTGTCAGCCTGCTGCTCAGCTTTGCCGCAGGTGTTATGCTCAGCGTGGTGTGTTTTGACCTTGTGGTTGAAGCCATCGAAACCGGCGTGGGGGTAGCTGTGGTTATATCTGCCATTGCCTTCGGCGTGGCTGTGATTTACCGGCTGAACCGGATTATTGATAAAAAGACAAACCCGGAAGTGCCTCATATTGACGAAAACCACCCGAAAACAGCAGATGACCTGGATGAACTTATCCACAGTGACCATCTGGAACAGCATTACATAAACAATGACAGCAAATTTTCCCTTTTTGTGGCCGGTCTGGTTATGGCCTGTGCCATAGCACTGCACAACGTGCCGGAGGGTATGACCATCGGTGCGGCATACGCCAGTGAAGGCGGCGCTATGGGCAGTGCGGCCATTGTGCTGGCAGTGCTTATCGGCCTGCACAACATTCCGGAAGGCATGGCGGTTTCCGTTCCGCTGATTGCCGGCGGTATGCAAAAGTGGAAAGCTGTTCTTATCACAGCTTCCAGCGGCATACCTACAGTTATTGGTGCTGTGCTGGGCTTTATGCTGGGCGAAATCGGTCCTCTCGGCCTTGCACTCAGCCTTGGCTTTGCCAGCGGCGCAATGCTGTATGTGGTCTTTGGCGAAATTCTGCCACAGGCATACCTTATGTACCACAGCAAACTGCCGGCTTTTTCAGCCGTAGGCGGCATGCTGGTGGGCCTGCTGATTATCTTCGGCTGATAATCTGAGGTCTTTCATCCGTCGCACAAACAGAATAAAAACAAAAACACCCCGGTCTGCGTATCTCACAGACCGGGGTTCTT
>JAFQAF010000081.1 GCA_017400025.1 Oscillospiraceae bacterium | reverse complement strand
CAGCTGACAGGTCCTTTACGTGGTTTACAGCAGCTATGCATTTGTCCTTGCAGCGGCGCACAGATTTTTCTTTCGGGGAAAGGCCGGGATATTCCTTTTCTTCCGTATGCGGTGAAATCCGTATGAAATCACTGACAATCTCCCCCAGCAGCTGCCTGCGGCGCGGAGATGTGGACGCGAGATAAATATCCATATTTTCTCCTATCTGTTGTAAAGATACATAGCCAGTGAAACAGTGATAATCTGTGCCACTGAAACCGTCATGGAAAAGCCGAATGTGATTTTTACTATAAGCAGGTTAAGCACTGCAGGGTTGTTGGCTGAAAAACCTATTGTATTGGAATAGCCAAGCCAAGACAGTGCAGGTATGCCGGCACAGAGGTTTCCAAGGAGAGAACCGGTTATTATACCTGCCAGCAGGTAAAAAAGGAATAAAAATGTTTTTTTCATATTGTCTCCAAAATATTATGGCAGATATGCCAAAGCTTATCCGCCACAACATTGTTTCATTTATAATTTATTATCGTTTAAAGTGATGCCTTGTAATAAAGACCGCGTGTGAAATCAGCACCGAAAGGCTGGCCTGAAATAAATCTGCGTGTGATTTTTGCAGCCTGCTGTGCTGTTTCAACGGTGAAATTAAGTGAGATATAGTCAGCGTTGATATCCTGCTTTTTATCTCCAAGCCAGATTGGTACTGCGTTGAATATTTCTCTGTATCCGGCGATTTTTCCGTGACATATAAGCGGTAACTGCATACCTTTCCTGTCTGTGAGATAACCCCTGCCATTGCACTCTGCACAGGTTCTTACATTATGTAAAGGGCACGCCTTTACAAGCATTACCGGCAGGTGACCATAACCTATCACAGCAGTTTTCACTTTGTCTGTAATTCTTCCTATCTGTTCAAGGGTTATTTCCGGGCTGATGGTTATATTTTCCACACCAAGCCGCCTGTATTCTGTGGCAGCAAGGCTGTTGGAAACATTCAGCGTAAAGGAAGACCACACCTCTGTGCCTTTTACCAGCGGAATATGGCCTATATTCTGTACGCAGAAACGTGTAAAGCCGTTTGCCTTTGCAGTATCCACCAATTTTCTGATTTTGTCTTCCTTGCCGAATATATCTCGGCTGAGTTCAAGAACAGCTTTGTCCTTTATCTCTGCAGGTACTTTTTCCCATTCTTCAAGAGGCAGCGTGATGTATTCATACTCACAACATAAATCCATAGGTATCTGGCTGACTGTTTCGAAACGCGCCACCAGTTTTCCGTCGCGTTTTGCAGCAACCGGCTTTTCAATCCGGTATTCTGATACCGGCCACGGTTTCACTTCTTCCCTTTTTGCAAGAAGCTGTGCCACAATATCACGGCGTGCAGCATTTATGCCGGACAGCGGCATATACTTGCCGGGTATAAGGCTGCACTGAATTTCAGAAGCATAGAAAGGTGTACCCCCCAGCTTTTCCAGTGCTGCTTTGAGAGCTGGCTCAAAATCCTTCTGTGCCTCCTGCAGTTCTGCCTGCACGTTCTGCGAGAAAGTGTGAACACCGTCTGTTACAGACAGCACACTTTCCTTTTCACCCATATCAAATCTGAATGACACCGGCACATACTGGCCTTCGCGGCGGTAAAGTGCGCGCAGTTTAGGCAGGGCATCCTTTGTTTTCCGGCTGTCTTCCTTTGTGCGGACGCCAAAAACGTTTTTATCCAGCCTGCCTTCAAGAAATCCGTTTGTAAAACCTGAACGGCTGAAAGCATCCTGCAGAAGCTGTTTGTCAAAGGGCTGACGTGCCAGCGCTTTTCTTGCACTGTCCACAGCAGCAGCCACATATTCCGGTGTGCGCAGGCGGCCTTCAATTTTCACACATTTCACGCCTATTCTTTCGATTTCAGGCAGCATTTCTATTGCACACATATCTTTAAGGCTCAGATGGTTATCCTCAATATTGCCTCTTGCAGACATAGGCAGGCGGCATGTGCCTGCACATCTGCCCCTGTTGCCGCTGCGGCCACCAAGATATGCAGAAGCATAGCACTGGCCGGAAAGTGACATACAAAGGGCACCGTGAACAAAGATTTCTGTTTCAATGCCACAGTGTT
>JAFQAF010000006.1 GCA_017400025.1 Oscillospiraceae bacterium | reverse complement strand
TGCCCTCAGTGCCTTTTATGCACTCCGGCAGGCCCTGGGGGAACAGCTGGTCCAGGGCGCGGTTTATCCACACATCCTTGGGGAAGCTTTCTGTTTTTTAGCAGGAGAACAGCAGCACACAGTCGGCCACCTTTGGCCCCACACCTTTTATCTGCATCAGATATTTCTGTGCCCGGGGATAGGGCAGCGCCTTTACCGTTTCCTCTTTAATTTCGCCGGAAAGCAGCTTATGCACTGCATCATAAATATATTTTGCACGGAAGCCCATTCTCAGTTCCGCATATTCCTCCACTGTAACATCCTTCAGCTGCTGTGCTGTGGGGAAGGCATACACATCCCCTACCGGTGTGCCGTAGGTGCGTGCCATGGCATCCACAATCTTTTTGATACGGGGGATATTGTTGTTCCGGCTGATGATAAAGGTGAGCAGTGTTTCAAAGAAAGGCTGGTTCAGCACACGGATGCCCGGTGAATAGTCTATGGCTTTTTTCATCACTTCATCTGCAGAAAACTGCTTTTTCAGTGCGGCGTAGTCTGTATCAAGGGCGAGATAGTGCAGCATAAAGTCTGCAAAAGCCTGCATATCCTCCACCGGTGTGAGGCTTTTCACACACAGGCTGCCCCCCTCCATAAACACGTGGCACAGATACGGCCCGGCAAAGCCACGCCAGCCGCCCTCCCAGGCGTCCCAGCGGAAGCACTGGCCGCAGTTGAAGGTTGTATCTATGTCGTAGTCAGTTGTATTTTCAAAAATTACTGTATATTTTTCATTTATAAACTTCATATGCAAAAAAACGTCTTTCCTGTGAATATTTTGTCATTATTATACCATAAAGCAAAACTGATGGCAAAATATGGCTGTGAATATTTTGATTAAATCAAGCCTTAAAAAGCCAAAATTTCAATATAAAGTTTGGCAAAAGTTACAATTGACATTTTTGTTATTACAGAAAGTTTTAAACACAGTTTTTAACATCGTGTTGAAAACTTTTGGTTTTCAACCTGCCCTGAAGCGAAAAAAAGCCTTGATTTTAAAGGTTTTTCAACCTTTTCAACAGAGTTTTCAACATTTTTAAACTTTCAACAGGTTAACAGAGTGTAATTTTTCCTTTACTTTTTTACAGAATTTATAATTTATGTATAAAAAAACATTATACAAAAGGAGAATATATGAAGGGACTGCAGCACAGTGTGATAGAGATAAAAGACCCCCGGAACGAGGATATTGACAGAATACTGGTGTTTCTCAAACCGGGGCGCAGCAATATAGAAATAGCAGGCACAAGACGGGAAGCAGAAAGCATTCTGCGGAAAGCAAGAGTGCGCCGCAGGCTGCCGGCAATAAGAATAAAGTGGCAGCTGGCCGTTGCGCTGGCAGTGATTTTTCTGCTGGGTGCGGCAGTGCTGATGGCTGCAGTGTAAAAATGTAATCAAATATTGTTTTTATTAAAAAACTCCTTTAAAAAGCTGTATTTATTTGGTATACTTATATATTATGGAAAACTGTAAGTAAATATCATCAAATACATTTTTAAAGGAGCATTTTATGCAGAACAAGGAAGAAATTATCTACGGTAAAAACGCCGTTACAGAACTGCTGAAAAGCAAGGAAGGCGTGGACACTGTTTTTATAAGCGACAGCCTGAACCCTAACGTGGCAGGTTACTACATGGCACTGGCAAAGGACTGCGGTGCTGTGGTGAAAAAGGTACACCCTACAAAACTGAAAAACCTGTGCGGCACAGACAACCACCAGGGTGTGGCTGCATTTGCAAGCAGTGTGGAATATGTTTCCATAGCTGAAATCCTGCGCAAGGCAGAGGAAAAAGGCGAAGCACCTTTTATCGTCCTGTGCGACGGCATTGAAGACCCGCACAACCTGGGTGCAATTATTAGAAGTGCATACCTGCTGGGCGCACACGGTATTATCATACCGAAACGCGGCGGTATATCCGTGACAAGCATCGTGCACAAAACCAGCGCAGGTGCATCCATGCATCTGCCGGTGGCCAAAGTGGCAAACATTGCACAGGCTGTAAGAAACCTGAAGGAAAACAACATTTTTGTATACTGTGCAGATATGAAGGCACAGCCGCTGTACAAGCAGAACCTGACAGGCCCTATCGCACTGGTGGTGGGCAGTGAAGGCAAAGGGGTACAGCCGCTGGTAAAGAGCCTGTGTGACGATGTGGTGTGCATCCCTATGCACAACGCCGGCACAAATGTGGATTCCTACAATGCATCTGTGGCCGCAGGTATCATTATGTATGAAATCAACCGTCAGAGAGACCTGAACAGCAAATAATCCCATCAATTTTTCAAAAAAGGAGGGCTGAAAGTGGCACAGTCCGATATTGATAAAATTCTTGAAGATATAAAACGACGCAAAGAGCAGTCCGCACAAAGCACCAGAAGCGCCGCCCCTGCCCCTGCCGAAGAAAAACCGGCACCGGCAGCAGAGCCTGCAGTACCGGAAGAACCTGCAGCAGTGAAAAGCAGCGCCCCGGTGGAATCTGCACTGTCTGAAGACAGCAAGCGGGCCCTGGCCAGCTTTATAAAGGGCAGCCCGGAGGAAGAGGATGTGCCGGACACAGCCTTTTCCGAGCCTGACTATGTGAGCAAGAAAAGCGAAGACTATATAGATGAAAACTTCATGCACTTTTTCACCCAGTCTGTAATTGTTACAAAAGCTCCTGAAGAAACCGGCAATGTACAGATAAAGCGCAAAAAGAACAATCCTTTCAAGCGCAAGTACATCACAGACAGTCTTTCACTGAACATGGAAAATATGGACGATGAGGAAGACGGGGAAGAAGAAAAGCTGAGCTGGCGTGAAAAGAGAAAGCTGAAAAAGGAAAAACGCCGTGCTGAGGCTGACAGTATGCCTATAGTAAAAACTGCAAGCGATGTATGGGCACAGAAAAACCTGGCTGATGAAGAGGCAGAAGAAACTGCGGCAGTACGGAAACCTGTAGCGGAAGAAGCCCCGGCCCCGGCAACAGCTGTGCAGGAAACCCCCGTGCAGGAGGAAGCGTCGGTAAAAGTATACAGACCGGAAAAAAATGCACGTAGTCTCAGTTCCCTACTGGGGGATGACAGGGACGCTGACAGCCGTGCGGCAAGAAAACTGCGGC
>JAFQAF010000080.1 GCA_017400025.1 Oscillospiraceae bacterium | reverse complement strand
ACATGTACAGACGCCATCGGCAAACTGTCCGGCGGCGTTGTTGGCAACGTTATCCCACAGACAGTTTCCTTTGCCGGTACAATGAGAACATTTGACCGTGACGATGCAGGTATGAAATTCTATGAAGAATTCAAACACCTTATCGACAAAACATGTGAAGCATACAAATGCCGCCCTATCTACAACAGATACACACTGCCAGGTCTGCCTGTAGTTAACGATGCTGATATGGCACAGTGGGCAAGAAAAGTTCTGGGTGCAGAACTGGGCACAGACAAAGTGGGCACATGGGAACCTTGGATGGCTTCCGAATCCTACGGCCAGTATCTGGCACAGTGGCCAGGCGTTTTCGCATTCCTTGGTATGCAGAATGACGAAAAAGGCGTTGGTGCTGCTCACCACAACCAGGCATTTGACATTGACGAAGACGTTCTGAAACTGGGTGCAACAGGTGCTGCTACATACGCTATCGAATACCTGAAAGACCCAACTCTGAAAGCCGGCAGAAAACTGTCCTACAGAGAAGTTTACGATATGTCCGGCCGTTCAACTCCGGAAGAAGTTAAAGAACTTTTCGGCGAATAATCCATACGGTCTGAATATCATCAACTGAATAATCAAACCGGGCAGCCTTCGGGCTGCCCGGTGTTTTTATGTCTTTTTTATTTGCAGGCACACTGCCCTTTGCTGTGGGTTATACTTTACGGCTGCTGTTTAAAAATTTTATTTGTCAGAGCACTTCAAGTAATCGCACACTGCATCGTGCAGGTCAGCCTGCTGGGTTAAGCCTCTTCAGCCTTTGCTTCTTCCGGCTGCTCCTCCGGCTTTTCCTCTTCGCCCTTATACTTTTCCATAAAGGCCTTGTAGTCCAGCCCTGTCAGATAAGGGTTGGCAGGATTGTAGGAGGTGTGGCAGATAAGGTAATCCAGCCATTCCTGGTATCCGCTCGGGTTCAGATGATAGCCGTCCCTTGCGGCAATGTCCTCGCGCAGATAGCCCACCGGGTTTTTCAGAACCTCATAAAGGTTTATCAGCCCTATGCCTTTGTCGCGGCACATCTTTGCCAGCAGAATGTTGGACTGGTAAATTCTGTCAAAGGAAAGGCGGGGTTCAGCATAGGCTTTGCCCTGGGTGGTAGGTGTTATGGTGGTCACATATATCATTGTGCCCGGGGTGGTCTCCCTTATTTTGTCTATCAGCTGGCCGTAACTGTCTGCCAGATCCTCCGGTGACATACCCATCAGCGCATTTGTGCCCAGTGTGATGTACATCTTGCCCGGCTGTTTTTCGCTGATTGTGTCCCACACTTTCACCAGCCCCCGGCCGGAATCTATCATTGCCCCCGGCTGCAGGAATGAACGTGGGGAAGTGCTTTTCTGTGTAAGGAACACAGCGGTGGAATCCTTCAGCGTCAGGCGGGAGTTATACACCCTGAAACCGTCTGCCAGGCTGTCCCCCATAAAGATGGCGTCATTGAAATAGCTCACGTCCACCGGGTGGCTTTCCTGGACCTGTATCATATTTATCTCGGTGGTTTCCTCGTGAAAGTTTATGGTTTTTTCTATATTGTTGTCAAAATCTGCCCAGCTGGACAGCTGTTTGGTAATGTCTGTGTTGGGCTGCTGTACCGGCGGCTTTTCTGCAGGTATGGCGGCAGCTGCCTCTTTTGCGGCATACCATTCCACAGCCTGCACCATGCCCCATGCTGTCACCAGCACAAAGCAGGCCATCAGCATCAGCCTGCGCAGTTTTTTCCTTCTGCGTTTTGCGGATGATTTCTTTGCCAAAATATCACTCCTTCCAAAATTTAATTATATATCATAATCTATGGTGTTTTCAAGGGGAAAGCTGTCATTGCAGCAATACAGATTATATATTTATCCGGCCTGCTTTTCAATAAATCCGCCATATATTTCACATTTAATTACAATATTGTAATAAATCAATAATAATGATAGAATAGGATTATAAACAAAAAGGAGCTTACCTATGGAAAAACAGTTTTTCGGAAAAGATAAACAGGGGCGCGAAATTTTCAAATATACACTGACAGACGAAAAAGGCAACAGCCTTTCAGTGTTGAATTTCGGCGCCACAGTACAGAGCCTTGTAATCACAGACAAAAACGGCACAAAAAAGAATGTGGTAATGGGCTTTGACAATATGGAACAGTATATGGATGACAACGGCCGCACATACTTTGGCGCTGTTGTGGGCCGTGTGGCAAACAGAATCCAGGACGCAGAATTCTACATTGAGGGCGAAAAATATTCCCTGGTGCAGAACAACGGCACAAACTGCCTCCACGGCGGCACAGACGGCTTTGACAAAAAGTTCTTTGATCTTACAGATGCAGAGGATGACTATATGACCTTCTCCACCTTTGTGGAAGACGGGGACGAAGGCTTCCCGGGCAATATTTCACTCAGCGTGAAATACACCTTCAAAAACGGCCTGCTGATGATAGAATACCTGGCCACCACCACTGCCACCACACCGCTGGCACTGACAAACCACACCTATTTCAACCTGGACGGCGCAGGTGACATCAAAAATCACAAGCTGAAACTGAACAGCCATTATTATATGACTGTCCGTGATGACGGCCTGGCTACAGGCAGGGTTCTGCCGGTTGAGGGCACAGAATTTGACTTCCTGGAAGAAAAGGTTATCGGGCCTGCCATAGAAAAAGCGGCAGCAGCACAGCCTACAGTTGCAGGCATTGACCACCATTTCTTCTGCGATGCCGCCCGCAGTGAATACCGCCATTTCGGTACTCTCACCGCATCTGATGACAGCCTGAAAATGGATATTTACACAAACCAGTGCGGCGTGCAGATTTACACCGGCAACTTTGTACCGCAGATGGCCGCAGACGGCAGACAGGCTTTCCCTTACTGCGCACTGACTATGGAAACCCAGGCAGCACCAAACAGTATGAACAATTCACACCTGCCGTCCATACTGCTGCACCGCGGTGAAAGATACTACCACAAAACCGGCTTCAGATTCTATTACTGATAATTTTACAGCCGGATACTGAAAAACGGATATAAACATCCGGCCCGGGCAGTTTACCCCCGGGCCGGATAGTTTTGCACAGAAAAAACCACCGGCCAGGCTGGTGGTTTTACTTTTTGTGAGTATATTGCTTTTGTTGTAAAAGGGTCAATCAGCCTTTTGTGGCTATCAGCCCTTTTATTTTTATGCCCTGCTCTGTAAACATTTTTTCGTGCTCTGTCACAATGTTTTCCGGCAGAGGGTTTTCCGCCATATCATAGGTGATGAAATCCACTGTGAAGCCTGCCCGGGCAAAGTAATCCAGGCTTTCTGTAAACAGCTCGTCATCGTCTGTCTTGAAGAAAATTTTGCCGCCGTCTTTAAGGAATGTTTTGTAGTTTTCCAGCTGGCGTGTGTGGGTCAGGCGGCGTTTTTTGTGCCTGTCTTTCGGCCATGGATTGCAGAAATTTATGTAGATTTCCTCAATTGTATCCTTTGGTGAAACCACCAGGGGAATTCTCTCAATGTCAAAGGCTGTTATCTTCACGTTTGGGCAGTGGGTTGTGCCGTACACCGCCTCAATGTTTCTCTTTGCTATGGCCAGCACTTCGCTTTTAATGTCAAAGGCTATCCAGTTTTTCTCCGGATGCATAAAGGCTTTCTGGCTGATAAAGCCGCCTTTGCCGCAGCCCAGCTCCATACACAGAGGCTGCTCCTTATCAAAGGCAGACTGCCATTTTTCGTAATAGTCGTGGGGATTTTTGATATATACCTCACTGGCGTCCAGTTCCGGACGTGCCCAGGGTTTTCTGCGCATTCTCATAGTTGCTACCTCGTTTATGCTTTCTTTCTGTCAGATAATTTTGCCATTATTATTACCAGTGCCCCCAGCACTGTCATACCGCAGGCGAATATGTACATTGAGTTTATACCCAGTGTGTCCTGCAGTACGCCGCCGGCCACATTGCCTATGGTAGAGCCAAAGCCGTTGGTCATCACGGTGGTCATGGTCTGGCCCATGGCCTGGTCACTGCCTTTCAGGCGATACATTGCGTAATAGGCCGCCACCACAGTCAGTAGCCCGTAGGAAAAGCCCTGGAACACCATGCCCACCATCAGCATCGGCACGCTGGTGGCAAAGCAGATTATAAAGTTTCTGGCCACGTATGCTATGCCGCCTATAACTGTCAGTGTAAGTATATCCACCTTTTCCATCCATCTGCCGGCCATTGCCATCACCGGTGTTTCGCTCAGCGCCATCACAAAGATTGCCACACCGAACATACCGGTACTGCCGCCCAGATTTGTCATAATGTTGGGCAGGTAGGTCAGCAGCGGTGTCATACCCACCTTACACAGTGTAAAGCCCAGCAGAATCATAAAGAACACCGGGTAATCCTTCAGCACCGCAATGGCGCTGCCGCCTTTTTCTTCGCTGCCGGTCTGTGAGGGTGCCACAGGCATTGTCCTCATCAGCAGCACCATCACGGCAGTGGCCGCCATAAAGGCTGCCCCCGTCACGGCAGGGCTGGTGGCGTCCACCGCCGCACCCAGCAAAAGGGCGGCTATAGCCCAGGAGGCACTGCCCAGCCCTCTGGCCAGGCCAAAGTTTATATCCATACCTGCGGCGGTGTAGTCAGATGCCATCACCTGCAGGAAAGAGTATGTGCCCATGTACAGGCAGTATATCACTGTGTACCCGGCCATCACGGCAACTGCCGGCATCGGCATATAGGCCAGCAGGATAAACACTGCCGCCATAAACAGATACACACCGCCCAGCACATCCCTCACGTTCAGCCTGGGGCTTCTGCCCAGCAGGCCTGTCAGCCACGGGGACAGAAATATTGAAGAAACACAGCCTATGCCCGTCACCAGGCCTATCTGTGTGTTGCTCACACCTCTGTACAGCAGGAAAACCGTTACAAATTCCACCAGGCAGCAGCCTGCAATGCAGTACAGAAAATACAGCAGATTGTACTTGTTTTTCAGACTCATAATTGCATACCTCATATCTAAATAATATAACATTTAAACGTGGAATAGTCAAAGGCACTGCTGAAAATACGCAGTGCCTTTCCTTTGTTTTATATTACGGCCTTTTTTCTTTTTCTGTCGGTGATTTTTGCGGCTGCTATAACAGCACAGCCGATTACTGTCATGGCACAGGCGAATACAAACATCGCCTCCATACCAATGTTGTCCAGCAGCATACCGCCCACTATATTGCCTGCAGTGGAACCAAAACCGCTTGACATAATACCTATCATAGCCTGGCCCATAACCTGGTCTCCGGGGGCAAGGTTGTAGATTACATAGTAGGTGATTACAGCTGTCAGCAGTCCATAGGAAACAGACTGGAAAAGCAGCCCCGCAATGACCATGGCAATATTTGGCGCCATACATATTGTGAAATTCCTTATCACATAGGCAAAGCCGCCTATGGCAATAAGTGTCAGACTGTCTGTTTTCTTCATCCATTTTGCCGCCATCGCCATAACGGGCATTTCGCTCAGGGCCATCAGGAAAACCGCCACCCCGTATACGCCGGTACTGCCGCCCAGACGGGAAACAATGCCCGGCAGATAAGTGCCCAGACAGCTGTGTGCCCCCAGACAGAAGGAATAGCCTGTCAGCACCATAAAATATATGGGGTAATTTTTTATTATGCTGAGCACAGTGGATTTTCCTGTGTCCTTTCCGGTCTGCGCTGT
>JAFQAF010000079.1 GCA_017400025.1 Oscillospiraceae bacterium | reverse complement strand
TGTCTGGCCAGGGGCACCACTACAGGATACCGTGAAGACAATCCCGACAACAACCCCAAGTCATTCCAGTCCCCGGGCAGCATTGGCGGATTTGCAGGCGATATTGTGCAAACCACAGTATTCAACTGCCACAGCGATGTTTCCCTGAAAATAATGGACAGTGCACGAATTGTAGGCACATTTTCAGCATCAGGCCAAAGTGCAGAATTTATCGGCTGTACCTACAACCCCGCAAAAGCCGGAACCTGGGAAATTGTGGATTACTACCACGAAGGCTTTGACGGGCGCGACAGGGCTTTCGATATAAAGCCTGCAAACGGAACAGGCAATTATGTGGATTATTCGGCAACTGCTGAAACAGAAGCCGAATAACAATATATGAGATATAAATAAAGGACAGTAAAAGGCACGGTATTATACCGTGCCTTTGCTGTTTATATTATTGATTAATCCTTTAATTCAGGGTCGTCTCCCCATACTTTGCAGTTTGCAATTATTCTTTCTTCACCCAGTTTGGAAATCATATAGTTTGCCCAATCCCAGGCTTTCTGTGCCTGTGAGCAGGTATACTGTGTTAGATATTCTTTTGCTGCTGCTTCATCAACTGCTTTAAGTGCTTTGTATGCGCCTTCAACAGCTTCTTTTTCCACTTCCCAGGCTTTTTCAAGTTTGGCTATTTCTTCTTCAATCACCTTATGTGTGCCTTTGTAATCAAATTCTGTGAAATACTGCAGGATTTTGAATGCCCAGAATGCTTTATCCGGTGAATATGCAAGTTCTGCATCATCCACATAGAAATGTGCTGCCTGGGATGCCTGTGGTGTCATCCAGCTGTAGCCTTTTGGTACTCTTGTAAGTGCAACAGGATACCATGGTGTGTATGGAGATACACAGCCTCTTGGTGCTGCACGCAGCATACGTGTAAGGTTGATATCTTCATTGAATTCCACAACGATGCTGTCTACTGTCATAGGGTTGCAGATTGTTACAGGTGCAAAATAACCGCGGTGCGGGTTCTTTGTAAGACCTTCTGTTTCGTCATCAGGTGTGCCGATATAGTGGCAGCGCAGAACTTCTTTCAGATCATCTGCTGTATATTTCTTTTCAGCAGGTTTTGAGAATACAACCAGCTGGTCATCTGTCAGTTCTTCATTTTTCAGCAGTCTCCATGCGTTTCTTGCGCGAAGAATATTGTATTTCCGTTTGTCGCCTTCCTGGTATGTTTTTGCAAAGTTGAAATCAGACCAGTCGCCTTCAACTGCAGGTGTGTACCAGCCCTGTTCAATTGCATGTGTAACAAGGTTTGGTGATGCATAGTAGTTGTCCGGGTCATTGAAATCCACTTCTTCAATTGTATACCAGTTTGGAATATAGTAAACGTGGTCATCCGGAACACGTTTTGCAACTACGTTATAACCCTTTGGCACCTGTACAACCCATGCTTCATCCTTGTCAACAATCTGATATGAACGGGATGAGAAATAGCCGAATTCTTCTACCAGTTTTGCCAGTACCTGTACGCCTTCTCTGGCTGTTTTTGCTCTTTCAGCAACCAGGCGGCGCAGTGCATAGCCCAGGCCATAGGCTTCACGGTTGTCAGAATGAGAACCTGTAGCATCCTTACTTGGACGGCAGGCGTTTGTAACAACAACTACGCCCCACTCATTTGCAAAGCCGTCAGCAAAGGAAATACCGCCTTCGCAGCGCACTTCTGACCAGTAGTAGGAATATGTTTCTTCCACCTGTGGAATCTGTGCTTTGCCGTCTGCAAATGTGATGTATGTACCAGGTTTGTGTTTTATTCTTGGTACAAGATGTGTCTGTACAACAGACGCTGTATCGTCTTCATTGTGTGCCAGCAGTACTTTGCCGGTAATAGATGCATTTTTACCTACAATAGCAGTGGAACAGCTGCCTCTGTCGCTGCCCATAAATTCGTAAACCAATTTTTCCATAAACGTCCTCCGTTAAAGGTATTTTAACCTTTTAGTTAATTTAAATATATCATTTTGTACAGATAAAATCAACATAGAAAGCAATTATTTACTTATTATCCACAAAATAAATAAAGGTGTTTTACAATATCTGTCTTTCTGTAACTATATTTCATTCCTGTTAAGTATATAAATCACCTGTCCTTTCATAATATGCTTTTAGATATATCATATTCTGTGAACATATCAGAATCCGCTGTATTCTTTGAAATTATCAGAACAAAATAATTATAAATATGTTTCTCCCTGGAAAACAATAAATAAAAAAGGAAGCTGAAAAGCCTCCTTTCTATTTATTCAACAGATATAGCGCTATTACAGAAGCTGTAATAAAAATGAAAACCACTATAACCACAAGATATGTTTTGTTATCTGCAGAGAATTTCTTTTTATTGCCAAACTTGCCTAATTGGTAAGAATTAAAAGCCCAGACAAAAATGGCAACTATCGGTACAGCAATAAAACCACCTATTAACCCCAATTCTGTACGCGGTCTGAATAAAGATATTCCTCTCATACAATCACACTCCTTTGACAAACTGAACGTTATTTATTTTTTCTGCCTGCAATAATTGCAATAGCACAGAACCCAAAGAAAAACAGAATACCGGTTTTCATATAAACATAATTCCTTTATTATTGCTTTAAAACATTTTCTTTTATTTATATTTTACAATATGTGGTATACATATATCAACTTCAAAAATACACCTTTCACAAAAATATCATTATAAATATAAACAGAACAATAATTTGCTCATTTGAGTATATAGTATCAATCAAATAATACTCCAAACAATTTTCCTGCTATTCGTGCACAGTTCGTGTACACCAAAAAACCGCAGTTATATCTAAACTGCGGTTTTCCTTTATTTTTAAACAAAAAAAGAGACAAAGTCATTCAACTTTGTCTCTCTTGGTGGAGACGATCGGGATCGAACCGAC
>JAFQAF010000078.1 GCA_017400025.1 Oscillospiraceae bacterium | reverse complement strand
TATGCAGCCAGATAAAGACAACGCCTTTATGTTTTCTTCTTCTCAGGTGGAAATTCTGTACGAAGATGACAATCTTTTTGTTGTAAACAAGCCATCAGGCATCAGTGTTATAAGCGATAACTGGCAGGATTTTGATACGCTGACCAACCGCATAAAGCACTATTATCATAAAAACAATCTTGGAAACATCTATCCGCAGCTTTGTCACCGCATAGATACCGGCACAAGCGGCATTGTTATTCTTGCCAAAAACGAAAAAGCATTGAATTTTATGTTTGATATGTTCCGCGACAAGCAGCTGAAGAAAAAATATATCTGTGCTGTAAAAGACAACCCTAAAATCAAAGACGGCATCTATAAGGCATTTCTTACCAAAAACAGCCAGCGCGGTTTTGTAACGGTAAGTGATAAACCGCTTAACAAATCAAGCCTTGATATAGAAACAGGCATAAAAACCATTGACAGCTTTGACCGTTACAAACTGATGGATATAAATCTTTTTACAGGCAGAACCCATCAGATAAGAGCACATATGGCCTATATGGGTATGAATATACTTGGTGACAGCAAATACGGCGACAACAATCTTAACCGCCAGCTGAAGCTGAAATATCAGCTGCTGTGCAGTTATTATCTTAAATTCGGCAGAATTGAAGATGAAGATTTTGAATATCTTTCATACAAAGAAATCACCTGCCCTATGCCATGGTTTGTCGAAAATTTTAAAAACAGAAAATTGTAAAAATAAAAAGCATTGAGAAACTCTCAATGCTTTTTTGCTGGTGGAGACGATCGGGATCGAACCGACTACCTCTTGAATGCCATTCAAGCGCTCTCCCAGGTGAGCTACGCCCCCATATCAAATTTACTTAAATATAATAGCAGATAAATAGCCTTTTGTCAATAGTTATTGTTAAAATACAGGCATACATCTACACGGATGCACACCTGTATTTCAAATCAGTAAATATTTATTGCTCTATAGTTTAAATTAATCTTAAATTTCTATTTCAAGACCGGCACCTGTTTTGATATAGCAGTTTACCCTGCCGGCAAAATCTGCTATTGCCGGGCCTGTGCAATGGCACACACCTGCATATCTGATACCGCTTTCATTGAAATATTTTACCGTCCGCTCCACTCTCTGCTGATTGTAAGGCACAAGATGGGTGCCGCCGAAAACAGAGTGTATTTTTTCGCCCGGGAAATGCTTTTTCACTGTTTCAAGGATATTCATTATGCCGTTATGGGCACAGCCGGAAAGCACTACAAGCCCCTCTTTTGTGCGGATTACACAGGCCTGTTCATCACGGAATTCATCAAGTACAAAATCACCTGATGGAGTTTCCATTCTTGATGACTGCCACACAGCCTCAATACCTCTCTGCACCGGGAAGTTAGAAACAAGGTAAATATCCTCATCAATTTTATACAAATCGTCCTCAATAATTCTCATACCGTACTTTCCGTGGGTGAAAAACCACTCCAGAGGCATTGCAGGACCTACCATTTCCAGGTTTTTTGCTGCAGTAGGATCGGTATCAGGGTCAAAACGATGGTCCCAATATTTGCGCACGTGGAAACCTTTGTGCAGCAGAATCCGGCAGTCCGGTCTGATAAGGTCATTGATAAAAAGCATACCGCCGGCATGGTCCACATGATTATGGCTGAATGCTATTGTGTTTACTTCTTCCAGATTTATACCCAGTTTTTCTGCGTTGTTTCTTACAGCACCGAAATAACCTGCGTCAAACAACAGTTTGGTGTCACCTTTTTCTACATAAACAGACATACCGTGTTCAGGAACAAGGCCCTCTTTATTCACTGAATTTTCAGTTAAAAAAATCATTTTCATAAACGTATCCTCATTTATTTCAATTATTTACATATCAACACAGACCGAAAATCAGTCTTCAAACTCTATACTGAAGCCTGCAGCTGTTTTCACATAGCAGTTTACATTTTCAGCAAAGTCCGGTAAAGCAGGACCGGTGCAGTGGCACACCCCCACATGTTTTATATTGCTTTCATTAAAGTATTTTACTGTCCGCTTCACTCGCTCTGCGTTATAAGGGTTAAGATGTGTACCTCCGAAAACAGCATGAATTTTTTCACCCGGGAAGCGTATTTTTACAGTTTCTATAATGTTCATTATGCCGTTGTGGGCACAGCCGGAAAGGATAACAAGTCCTTCCTTTACTCTGATTACACATATCTGTTCATCACGGAATTCATCAGTTACATAATCGCCTGAAGGTGTCTCCATTCGCAAGCATGGATATACAGCCTCTATTCCCCTTTGTGCCGGAAAATTGGCCACAAGATAGATATCATCTGTTACTTTATACAAATCGTCTTCTATCATTCGCATATTATATTTTCCGTTGGCGAAAAACCATTCCAATGGAATACCCGGGCCATTCATTTCCAGATATTTTGTGGCAGGGTCAGGGTCACCGTCAAACCTGTGATCCCAGTATTTTCGCACGTGAAAACCTTTATGAAGCTGGATAGGACAATCAGCTGAAATAAGTTCATTTATACTTACAAAGCCGCTCGAATGGTCATTATGATTGTGGCTGAAAGCTACAACATTTACTTTTGTTAAATCAACTCCCAACTGCCGTGCATTATGCCTTACTGCGCCATAAAACCCGGTATCAAAAAGCAGTTTTGTATCGCCTTTTTCCACATACAC
>JAFQAF010000005.1 GCA_017400025.1 Oscillospiraceae bacterium | reverse complement strand
TGGCTGATAGTAGATGACGGCAGCAGTGACAGCACACAGCAGCTGTTTGAACAGTGGCAGAAGGAAGAAACCGGTTTTCCCATCAGATACATAAAACAGGAAAATGCAGGCAAAATGCAGGCTGTGAACAAAGGCGCCGCCAACGCAGCCGGCACAATGTTCTTTATAGTGGACAGCGATGACTTTCTGCCGGAAAACGCCGTGGAAAGAATCATGTACTGGGAAAATACGATATCAGACAAAAAAAGCTTTGCAGGTGTTGCCGGCTGCAGATACACATTTGAAGGCAATGTACTGGGTTCCACCTTCAGCGGTGAATATACAGACCTGACAAGCCTTGAAAGAAGAAAACACAATATCCTTGGGGACAAGGCTGAAGTGTTTTACACAGAAATAATAAAAAAATACCCTTTCCCCGCTTTTGAAGGGGAAAAGTTTGTACCGGAAGCGGTAATTTTCAACAGGATAGCCAATGACGGATATAAATTCCGCTGGGTAAATGAAAATTTCTATTTCTGCGAATACCGTGAAGACGGATATACAAAAAATGTAAACAGCAACCTGATTAAAAACTGGCAGGGATACAGCCTGTATATCAGGGAACTGCTGGGCAGCAGAGTTTCCGTAAGGGAAAAGGCTGTACCGGCACTGGGCTATGTTTACAGATGGATATTGAGAGGATTCAATAAAAAATGAAAGTTTCGGTAATTGTACCTGTTTACAATGTGGAAAAATATCTGGACGAATGCGTAAATTCAATACTGTCACAGAAGTTTACAGATTTTGAACTGATTCTTGTAGATGACGGCAGCAAGGATTCATCCGGAAAAATGTGCGATGAATGGGCACTGAAAGACAGCAGAATAAAGGTTATCCATCAGGAAAACAAAGGTCTGTCCGGTGCCAGAAACACCGGCATAGCCGCCGCACAGGGAGAATATCTCACTATTGTGGACAGTGACGACCTGATAGATGAAAATATGCTGTCCATACTTGTAAAACAGGCAGAAGATGAAGGGCTGGACGCCGTATGGTGCAGCTGCTACAGATTTTTCAATGATGATATTTCAACAAGAAGCCCGAGAGATATAGAAGAACAGACCTGCACAGGCAAGGAAGAAATCATACAGAATATGATTCTGCCTATTATCGCAGGATACAATACAAAAGTAGAGGTTGCCGGTACAATGTGTATGGCTATGTACAGAACTTCTCTTATAAAGGACAACGGTCTTGTTGTTCCGCCAGTATCTGAAATCAGCGGTGAGGACAATCTGTTCAACATAGAGTTTCTTTCTTTCTGCAACAAAGTAAAGTGGGTGAACCTGCCGCTGTACTATTACAGGAAAAACCCCGCTTCCCTTTCAAACAGCATAAAGGATTACACCGTGCCGGCCATTATGAATTTTGAAAAGGCCACAACGGCACTTGGTGAAAAAATGGGCATTGACAAGGATGAACTGACCAAACGAAACAAAATCAGAGTCATGATTTCTTTCTCTGCCGTAATTAAAAAAGTAATCGATTTCAACAGCCTGTCACAGGCGAAGAAATTTATAAAAACACGGATACAGGAAAACGGAATAGATACTTCATTCCGTATGGATTATCTCAGGGACTCACAGTTTCAGGTTGCACTTTTCTGGGTGCTGCTGAAACTGCGATTGTATACACCGCTGTACATACTCGTGAAAATATACAGCAGATTTGTGACCAGATAACCGGCAGGAGGATTAAAAATGAAAATATTGTTTTCAGTCGGTGAACTGGAAAGCAATCTGACAGCCACCAGCAAGATTGCAGTGGAAATGGCAGACCTGCTGAGCCGTATGGGCCACAGCTGCCGGGTGTGCGGTATGTGTCATACCTCCCGGGGTGACGAAACAACAGCTTCCGGCGTAAAGCTGAAAAGACTGCACAGCAGCAGCTTTATTGTAAAAAGCAGTGATGCCTTTGAAAATTATATAAAAACCAGCGGGCTGGACAGAAACCGGGCCCGCAGCCGGTTTATAAAGAAACACCCGTTATACAGTGTGGGGCTTTTTCTTAAATACAACCGGAAATACACAGAGAAAAGAGAGAACCCCCTCTTTATAAATAAATTCACAGACTATGTAAAAGAATTCCGGCCGGATGCAGTCATTGCAGTATGCAAGCCGATACGCAGCTATGAACTTGTACTGACAAGTGATATACCTGCAGCAAAATACGCCTGGCAGATGGACCCGTGGGGCCTGCACAGACTAGACAACCCAGAAAACAGCAGCCGGATTATAGAAAAAGAGATTGCCGCTTTTTCCCGGGCTGAACACATATTTACCACACCGGTACTGTTAAGCCAGTATTCAGGGCACGATATGTACCGCCCGCTGCTTGACAAAATGACAGCAGTGGATTTCCCTAATGTTAAACCGCTGAATACCGATGCAGAAAGTGTAATAGATTTTGACCCGCGGTATACCAACATCCTTTTTTCCGGTATCGTTGCAGATGAATTCCGCAGCCCGGAAAGATTCCTTGAAAGCCTGTCCGGCCTTTTTGAAAAAGGCGAAAAAGTGAGGGTGTATTTTATGGGTACAAACAATTCACCTTCTCTCGGCAGCTATATGGAAAAATATCCGGAAAATGTGTTTTTCCGCAATCAGGTAAGTCTGCCACAGGCTTTTGCCACAATGAAACAAGCAGACATACTGCTGAATATTTCAAATGCAATAGACAATCAGGTTCCAAGCAAAATATTTGACTATTTTGCTTTGTGCAAACCTGTATTAAACATCGAGAAAATCGCAGATTGCCCTGCAAGAGAATATTTTGAAAGATACCCT
>JAFQAF010000077.1 GCA_017400025.1 Oscillospiraceae bacterium | reverse complement strand
TTTTGAAAAAGCTTTTCTTCTTGAAAATGGTATAAAAGAAGAAAATATAAAAAAACTATCTAAAAATGACTGGATAGGCAGTGACTGGGTGGAAGCACTCTGTGAATTTTTCAACACAGAATACGGCTTTGACCTTACACCTGAAAAATTTCATCAGTGGGGCATAGACTTTATGATGAAAAAATATGCTACAGTGATTGATTTCAAACCTGGCGCAAAAGAAATGCTGGATAAAATGAAAGCGGCCGGCGTAAAAATGTGTGTATGTTCTTCAACAGACAGAAGCATTATGGAACCTGTAATGCAGAAATACGGGCTGGACAGATATTTTGATTTTACTGTACATTGCCGCCGGTACGGCAAGGAAAAAAATGACCCGGAAATTTTCAGATACTGTATGGGCAGACTTGGCGCAGAAAAACCTGAGGAAGTGGCAGTGTTTGAAGATGCTGTTTACTCTGCAGCCACAGCAAAATCAGCAGGTTTTTATGTTGTGGGTATGTATGATGTAAATGAAAAACGTACTGATGAACTGAAAGAACTTGCAGACCAGTATGTAACAGATTATGCACAGCTTGACTGGGCAAAACTGCCGGAATAAATGCTGTAAAGTGAAATGGCTTTACAACTGAATAAGTTTTTGATGTTTCAGCAAATAAATAAGCAGAATTCTGTAAAATCAGAATTCTGCTTATTTTTATAAGTAAAACAATGTTTTGTAAGCGGTTATGCGGTTATTATATCATAACCTCTCCGGGAAAAGACTTTTATAGCCAATGCATTGTCTGCAGGGCATTTGGCTTTGTATTTATATCCCGGGAATTCGCTTTCTATAAAGTCAAATACCTGTGGTGCCACTTTTTTCTTCTGAAAAGCAGGTTTTATATAAAGCTGGTTTACAATTGCAGTATTGTTTTCAATATATAAAATGCAGTACCCCAGATATTCACCGGCATGCAGAACAGAAATACCCTTTACCATTTCGTTTCCGTTTACTATGCCGTCAAACATTCCGGCAAAAGTGCCCAGGTCAAAATCATCTCCGTGAAATTCACTGGCCAGCTCAAGTATTCCGTATTTGTCTTCGTTTTCAAAATATCGTATCATTTACATTTCCTCAGAAATAAAGCTTTGTCACACCTCTGCCGCGGGCATAGATTTCCTTTGCACAGGCAGATGCATTTTTAATGATTTCTTCAGTGTTGAATGTCAGTTTGCCGTCTTGTTTTACAAACTTGCCGTTTACCATAACATCTGTGATATTCACACTTGGTACAGCAGAGTAGATAATTGCTGCCAGTGGATTGTATACAGGTGCAGTTGAAACAGTGTTCAGGTCAAATATGTTAAGGTCGGCGGCATAGCCTTTTTCCAGTCTGCCGCTGTTGAAATTCAGGTATTTGTGACCGGCCATAAGATACTGCCACATTTCTTTCAGTGTGAAATCTTCAGCGTTGTCATACCATTTGCCCAGAAGCGCAAACATTCTTATCTGTTCCAGTACATCAATACTGTTGCTGGAGGCAGAGCCGTCATTGCCGGAAGCAATGTTTATCTGCTTTCTGTATTTCCACAGACCGCCATCGCCCATACCCAGCTTTGTATATGTTTTAGGTGAAACAGCAAATACTGTATTATCGTTTATGAATTTAAGGTCACCTTCTTCAACCCACAGGCCGTGGCCTACAATACAAGGCAGGTCAAAACCGCCTGCATCGTTTACAACTTCAAACGGAGTCTTGCCGTTGTGCAGTTCCTTACTTGCATCAACCTGTGCTTTTGTTTCGCTTACATGCAGATGAATACCCACACCCAGTTCCTTGGCCTTGTCCACTACTTCCTTAAGTATATCAGGTGAGCACATATATGGGGAATGAGGGCCCATTCTCGGGTTTACCAGCTCATCATTTCTGTAGTCTTCACAGAACTGTGTTGCCAGTGCCAGTTCTTCGCTGCAGTCTCCGCCAAAGCCAAAAATTGTCCAGGCAATATCGCCCTTGATGCCTGTTTCCTGGCAGGCCTTTGCAATAAGGTGGCCTTTGAAATAATGGTCTGCAAAAGCAGTGATGCCGTTATTCAGCATTTCTGCACAGGCCAGCTTTGCGCCCCAGTAGATGTCTTCGTCCTGCATTTTGCTTTCGTATGGCCAGAGTTCTTTGTTGAACCAGTCATCAATGTGAACATCTTCTGCAATACCTTTGAAAATATTCATAGGAGTGTGGCAGTGCATTGATACAAAACCGGGAGTGATAAATTTATCTGTGCAGTCTATTGTTTCTGCATCGCAGCTGTATATATCTTTGCCGGTTTCTGCAATGATGCCATCTTCCACCAGAAGGTCATAGCCGGTAAAGATATCACCGTTTTCATTTATCAGATTTGCGTTCTTGAATAAAGTTTTCATATTTTAAACCTCCATTTAATATCCGAAAAACATCTGTGCAGCAACAGCGCATACTTCGCGCAGTACCGCAGGTATAAATACCGCCGGGTCTGTTTTTACACTGAGTGCAGTTATATCTCCGAAGCCCTGCTGCTTTGCGTAAACGCCGGCGCGGTATATATGGAACGAGTTTGTAATATAACATATACCGTCTGTATCGATACCCGCATTTTCCAGCAGCTGTTTTGAATACATAAAGTTTTCCTTTGTATTTTCAGCTTTTTCATCTGTAAGAATCCTGTCAGTAGGAATTCCTTTTCCAACAAGGTATTTTTTCATGGCGCTGCCTTCGGTGCAGTTGTTGAAACGGCTGTAACCACCGGTTACAACTATATAGGCATCCGGGTTTCTGCTGAGATAATCAATACAGCCATCCAGCCTTTTCTGCAGGGTAGGTGACGGAGTTCCGTCACTGTTCAGCCCGCAGCCCAGCACTATTACAGCCTTTTCCTGAAAATTTACAGTGGTTTTTGCATAGGACAGAACAAAGCCGCACAGTAGCAGATAACAGCCAGCCCCCAGCAGTATAATGTATTTGAGATACATTTCCGGGCCGCTTGCTGTAAGCGCAGCCCACATCTCCCACCATCTGCCCAGAATAAAGAATGCAAAGGAAAGACAGAACATTATTACAAGCCCCAGTGTAAAACTCTTTCTGAAAACCAGGACAATGCTGTTCCGCAGGAATACAGCGGAAAGAATATATAAGAAAATTCGCAATATTTTCACCATTTAATCGTATTATAATAGACGTAACTGTAATTTATTAAGGTTTTCTTAAATTTGATTACAAATCCGTCATAATTATAACATACAAATTGATTTGTGTCATTATATGTGCTATATTTAAAATTGATTTAAACGCATTACATAGGCTTAAAGGGGATAAAATGATTAAAGTACAGAACCTGAGAAAGGTATATAAAGTGGGCGACGAAAAGGTTGTGGCACTGGACAATATCTCTGTCAGAATCCAGCCAGGTGAGTTCTGCTGTATAGTAGGTACATCCGGCAGCGGCAAGTCCACACTGCTGAATATGCTTGCAGGCCTGGAGAAACCCACAAAAGGCAAGGTGAGCATCGCCGGTAAAATTGTCAGCAAAATGACAGAAAAGGAACTGGCAATTTTCAGGCAGCAGAATATAGGTTTTATCTTTCAGTCCTACAATCTTATGCCTACTCTTACTGCGGTGGAAAATGTGGCTTTTCCGCTGATGTTCAAAGGAGTAGACAGAAAAATACGTGAGAAAAAGGCAAAAAAGATTCTTAAGGAAATGGGCCTGGCTGACCGTATGGACCACAAACCCGGGGAACTTTCAGGCGGCCAGCAGCAGCGTGTGGGTATAGCCCGTGCTTTTGTCGGAAACCCCAAGGTGATTTTTGCAGACGAACCTACCGGCAATCTGGACAGTGCCACAACAGAGATGGTTATGAAAATGCTTCTGGATATTTCAGAAAAAAACGGCATAACATTTGTTATGGTTACCCACGACCCGGAGCTTGCCAGAATGGCCAGACGCGTAATCACCCTTAAGGACGGACGAATTATTTCAGACACAAGAGATGGTATCAGCCTTATGGAAGAAGACGCCCGGTTATCTGAAGAAGCAACTACAGTTCGGGACCGGAATACTGAAAATGTAAAAGAACGGCAGACAGTACAGTCTGTTGATTAAAATATATCAGAGGGAAATATTATGAAAAATATGAAATGGAAAAGAATTATAAGTATGGCGCTGGCGGTGCTTATGCTGTCTTCAATGATGACAGATGTTTTTGCAGTGTCTGCTTTTGCAACTGTGGAAGAAGGTGTTGCAGTTGTGGCAGAGGGTGCTTCAACAGATGCCCAGCCAACACCGGAACCTACACCTGAACCGACACCGGAGCCTACTCCGCGGCCTACTCCAACACCACAGCCAAAACCTGTATGTACACTTTGCGGCGGTGAGCACGAACTCCTTGACTGCGATAAAAAATGCGCACAGCACGGCACAGACCACCTGGATGTAAACTGTCCGCGTCATCTGGAATGTACTCTCTGCGGCAAAAACGGCCACGAAAAGGCAGACTGTCCTGAACAGTGCACACAGCACGGTACAGACCATCTGGACAAAGACTGCACCAGACATTCATTGAAATGTGACCTCTGCGGTGCAAAAGGTCATGAAAAAGCAGATTGCCCGGACAAATGCTCAAAGCACGGCACAGACCATCTGGAAAAAGACTGTCCAAGCAATTTTGAAACCAACGATAAAATCTACATCACAAACTATCAGGTTGTAAACGGCAACGGCAAAGCACTGGCAAAGGTTGAACCTGGTGACAAGGTGATTGTTGCTGTTACAGTTATTGACGAAAGAGTGAGAGCAGA
>JAFQAF010000076.1 GCA_017400025.1 Oscillospiraceae bacterium | reverse complement strand
TGCAGGCATAGCAAAAGAACTGGCCGCAATGGGCTACACCCTGGCCATAGCATACAATAAAAACAGTGCAAAAGCAGAAGAACTGTGCCGGCAGCTGGGAAATGCCCTGGCATTTCAGTGCGATATTTCTTCCTTTGCGTCTGTGGAAAAACTGTACACAGATGTGATAAATGCCTTTGGCCATATAGACCTGGTGGTAAACAATGCAGGCACAGCCTACACCGGCCTGCTGCAGTATATGAAGGAAGAGGAAATACTGCACATTATAAACACAGACCTTAATGGTGTTATATTTTCCACACGTTTTGCAGCCCGGGCTATGGTAAAAAAACACTGCGGCAATATTATCAATATATCTTCTGTGTGGGGTGTGGCAGGTGCATCCTGTGAGGCAGTGTATTCCGCGGCAAAAGGCGGTGTGATTGCTTTCACCAAAGCTATGGCAAAGGAACTGGCCCCTTCCGGCATACGTGTGAACTGTATCAGCCCCGGCGTAATAAAAACCCCTATGCTGGACTGCTACACAGAGGAAGATTTGCAGGCCCTGGCAGAGGAAACACCGCTGGAAAGAATAGGCACACCGGAAGATGTGGCAAAGGCTGTAGCCTTCCTTGCTTCGGACAATTCTTCCTTTATTACAGGACAGAATATTGTGGTGGACGGCGGCTTTATACTTTAAATCACATAATAATATGCAGAAATAAAGTCCGCAACCCACAGTTGCGGACTTTCAATTTGTAAATGGTGGATAAATTCTGCTGTAAATGGTACAATCCGGTCAGCAAACAAAGGAGGATATATGAAATGACACTTGGACAGAAACTGCGGTTATTGAGAAAGGAAAAAGGAATATCCCAGGAAAAACTGGCAGAACAGCTGGGAGTATCACGCCAGGCTGTTTCCAAATGGGAACTGGATATTACGCTGCCGGAAACAGAAAATATAATTAAAATAGGCAATATATTTGATGTTTCATACGATTATCTGTTAAGGGAAGATATGGAGGAGAGAACCTGTTTTCCGGGAAAAAAGCAGAGTGAAGAAAAAACTAATGGATATGCTGACAGTATTATACTGTTTGTGAAAAAATACGGTTACTTTGGCGGCTATGCATTGTCTGCTGTGTCTGCGTATTGCCTGGTAGGGTATGCAATTGCACTGGCCGCAGTAATGGGCATGACAAATTTTACCGGGGAAATTTCCGGTATGTCTGCAGTGATTTCCACCGGGCCGCTGGCAGGCGCAGGCGCAATAAAAGCAATGCTGGTATTTTACATAGTTCTTTCCCTGCTGGGCATTGCAGGCGGTCTTTTCCTTGCAGGCTGGCTTAAAAAGAAAACAGAAAAATACCGTAAAGGCGGGATTGTATGAAAAAACTGATTTTATTGCTTATACCGGTGTTTATGACAGCCTGCACAAGACGGGAACGGCCGGCGGAAAGCAATACCCTGCAGGTGATTTCAGACAGCATTGTTATAACACAGTCTGAAAAAGAGGCGGAGCAGAGTATTTTTGATTTTGAGTATACTTTCTGCTGTGATGCAGGTGAAGACTATGCAGGTGTTATGACCGGAGAAATCTACGCTGACTGCAACGGGGAAAAATACAGTATCACCGGCGGCAGGATAATCCGGGTGTCACCGGCCAATCCGGAATACAGGCTGGACTTTTATCCTTTCACTGCCCTGGAAGACAGTATCTATGGCGGCAGGCTTTATGTTTCGGTGGGCGGTGTTTTTGAAAAAGCCGAAACTGTCACCCATAATATCGTCAGCCCCCGTCTGCCGGGCAGATTTCTGAAAATGGTAAATCTTACCTTTACCACAACGATGTATGACAGAAGGAATATGCTGAATAAATCCTTCTATATCACATCAGAGGATATAAACAGTGCTGCCTTTCCAAAACAGTAAAAATATAAACAGGAAATATCCGCAGTTTACCCTGCGGATATTTTTTTGCAGCAAAAACAGTCAAATATAAAATAAAAGGGCGAATTGACTGTTATTTATTCTGTAAATGTGATATAATACTACAAAATGCGACTTTAACAGGAGAAAAGGTTATGAATAATATTGTAGTTATGGGTGCCACTTTTGTAGATATCAAAGGTTTTCCTTATGATGCCTATATCCCTACCGGCCGTAATGTAGGTTATATTGAATATATTCACGGGGGTGTTGCCCGCAATGTTGTTGAAGATATTGCCAATATGGAACTGCGCCCCACATTCCTTGGTATAGTTGACGATTCCCCACTGGGCAAGGATGTTATCGACAAACTTAATGACCATAAAGTAAACACAAAATATATGCTTCGTCGCCCTGAAGGCATGGGCACATGGCTGGCTGTTTTTGATTCCAATGGTGACGTAGCCGGCTCAATTTCCGTACGCCCGGATATGCTGCCTCTGCTGGAAGTGCTGGAAGAATATGGCGACGAAATTTTCTCCCAGGCAGACAGTGTGGTATTGGAAGTTGACCTGGAAAAGGAAATTATCAAACGGGCACTGGACCTGTGTGCAAAACACAATGTACGTGCTTACGGCGTGGTTTCCAATATGAGTATTGCGGCAGAACGCCGTGACTTTTTACAGCGTTTCTCCTGTTTTGTATGCAACCAGGAAGAAGCAGGCCTGCTGTTCCTGGACGATTACAGCCGGAAAACACCGCAGGAAATGGCAGAAATCATTTCAAAGAAAATCAAAGGTGCAAAAATTCCGTCAATGGTTGTTACTATGGGGGCCAAGGGCGCTGTATATGCTACAGTTGATGGTGAAAAGGGTGTATGCCCAGCCAGAAATGTGCGGGTAAAGGACACCACCGGTGCAGGCGACGCTTTCTGTGCAGGTGTTTCTGCAGCACTTACCTACGGCAAAACACTGCCTGAAGCAATTGACATCGGCTCAATTCTTGCAGCCTCTGTTATCACATCTTCCGAAAACGTATGCCCACGTTTCCAGCCACAGGAACTTGGAATTGACGTGGAAAAATAATATTACCCTGCAGGCAGATTTTCTGCCTGCTTTTTTGTGGGAGAACTGTTATTTTCACATCCCGGCGGCAGTACCCGCTCCTTGTTGCACCTTTGTATGATACATACCTGCCGGCAGGCTGTGTTTTTATCTCCGTTGCGGTTACGGCAGGTCTTCTGGCGGCTTTTATAAAGAAAAAGGCTGAAACAGGCAGATGACAGCGGCAGGCTTTTATTGCCATACCATAAAAATATGTTAAAATAAAATTATCAATATACCGAGGTTTTTACAATGGCAAAAAATGCACCACATTTATGTTCACTTATCACACCTTTTGAAAAGGATACAGAATATTCCTGGCAGGACTATCCCCGCCCGCAGCTGAAAAGAGACAGTTATATTTCACTGTGTGGCCGGTGGCAGCTGTCTGTGGCAAAATACAACACTACATATCAGCAATACAGCAGATTTTCCTCACTGGGGCGGAAAAAGAAAAGAGAAAGAACCGGGGAAATCATTCCGCTGGGCTGTATCACTGTACCATATCCGCCGGAAAGCAGGATATCCGGTATAAACAGACCGCTGGCAGAGGACGAAAGCTATATATACACAAGAGAGTTTGACCTGCCGGATGATTTCAATAAAGGAAAGATACTTTTGCACTTCGGCGCAGTTGACCAGGTGGCTGAGGTAACTGTAAACGGCTTCTGCGCCGGCAGCCACATCGGCGGCTACCTGCCTTTTACCCTTGATATAACAGCGCTGGCTGTGCCGGGGCTGAATGTAATATCTGTGGAAGTGGCTGACCCTATGGACACAGACCTTGCCTATGGCAAGCAGCGCAGGGACCGTGGCGGAATGTGGTACACACCCATCAGCGGTATCTGGCAGCCGGTGTGGCTGGAAAGCCTGCCGGAAAATCATATATCTTCTCTGAGGCTTACACCG
>JAFQAF010000075.1 GCA_017400025.1 Oscillospiraceae bacterium | reverse complement strand
GATGACGGAGATTTACCGTTTTAGTTTAAGAAAGGAGAATTTCTATCATGGAAAGAAATGAAAGAGAATTTAAAGGCGGCCGTCCTGTAAGACGTACAAGCCGTAAAAAAGTTTGCAGCTTCTGCGTAGACAAAGCTGAATCTATCGATTACAAAGATGTAGCTAAACTCAGAAAATATATCACTGAAAGAGGCAAAATCGTTCCAAGACGTGTAACAGGCACATGTGCTCAGCACCAGAGAGAACTGACAACAGCTATCAAAAGAGCTCGTCACGTTGCACTCCTGCCATACACAAACAACTAATTGTTGAGTTGAATAAAGCCGTGGATTTATCCACGGCTTTTGTTTTTGTGCTGAAAATTCCTGCACCGGAAAAATACAGCACGCACTTTTGCAGGTGCAGGCAGATAAAAGAAAAACAGCCGGTTTTATACGGCTGTAATTCCAATATAGAAGGATAGCATTATTTTGTTCTTGTAATCAACTGGCAGTATACATATACGTTCTGGATTTTCTTAGCCTGTGCGCCGTTGATTGTTGTAACTACAGGCTGTGTTTCAGAAGGTGTTCTGTACAGTTTGAATGCGATTGCATACTGGTCCACCTGCAGGTTTGTCATACAAAGCTGCAGATAATTTTTTCTTTCAGCGCCTATGTAGTCAAATACAATTTCTTCAAGGTCATAGCTTGAGAAGCATTTTGCTACGGCATCTTCAGGATATGTATCCAGCATTGCATGAACTTCTTCAAATGTCAGGTTGTAGCATTTGAATTCGCCCTCATTGATAATACTTAAAATATTGTTGTCATCCACAAGCAATAATGGTTTGTCATGAACAGCCATAGTAGTTCTCCTTTGATTTCTTCAGATTTGGTGAATTTATATCGATTATTTGAAATTGATATAAATTTATATATATAAGTTTGATAATATTGTAGCATAAAATTTAACTTTTAGCAAGAGAAATTGTATATTTCCACAATAAATACAAAAAGTTCGTTTGTGGCCGGGCAGACTATCTGTAAAGAATTGTGAACAATTGTGTAATACAGTACAGTTTACAAAAAACCAGAGTATATATTAATATTTATCATTGTGAAATCGATGTAAATATAGTATGATAAATGTATATGTTTATTTTACAATCAGATAAGGAGAAAATGTATGTTAAGACAATTTCTTGCAATTGCAGTAGCTTTTTCACTTATGCCTTTCTGGACAAAGAAAAAGCTTGGCTTTGGCCCTATGCTGCTGATTACAGGCGTTATCCTCAGTGTCATAGCAGGTATTGCACCGGCTGATATGGCACAGAACTTTATTAATGTTTTTGCCGTACCTTCAACCCTTAAAACTGTAATAATCGTTGTTATTGTTGGTATGCTGGGTGCACTTATGAAGCATTATGGCATACTGGACAGTATTGTTGAAGCTCTCAAAGAGCTTATCAGCAGCCAGAAAACCATTATCACAGTTCTGCCTGCTGTAATAGGCATGCTGTCTGTTCCGGGCGGTGCATCCCTTTCCATTCCTTTCGTTGATAAAATCGGCGAAGATATGGGCATGACAGGGGAGGTAAGAAGTGTAATCAACCTTTCCTTCAGGCATATTGCCATGTTCCTTCTGCCTACAAGTACATCACTTATTATGGTTACAACTGTATTTCCGGATGTAAACCTTTATGCACTTATAGGTATGAACCTGGGCTTTGTTATTCTTATGCAGCTTACCAGCTGGTTCCTTTATATCCGCAAATATCCGGATGTTAAAAATAATGCGGCTTCCGGCGGCAAAGGCTCCGCACTGGCAAAACTGCTGGTTTACCTGTCACCTATCTATATGGTTGTAGTGTTCAACGGCGTTTTCGGCCTGGAAATGTACATAAGCGCTATGCTTTCCCTTGTGCTTATCCTTGTTCTCTGGGGCAGAAAAAACATCGGTGAATATTTCCAGGTTGCCTATAAAGGCATAAGCATCAGCACTTTTACAATGCTGGTAGGCGTTTACTTTGTACAGAATACCATCAAAAGCCTTGACCAGGTTATGAGCGGATTCGGTACACTGTTCAACAATGCTTCCGGTTTCAGTATTCTGCTGGTTATCGCTTTTGCAGCTGTTCTGTTCGGCCTTACAACAGGTCTTTCAATGGTTCCTCTGGGCATTATTCTGCCTATGATAAACAGCCTGCCACTGGCACCTGCAGAAAAAATGGTTTACTGCTTCTTTATTTATATCTGGAGCTTCCTTGGCTACTTCTTCTCACCACTGCATATGTGCCAGCTGCTTACAGTAAAACATGTGGGCTGCGGTAATGGGCCGGTGTACAGAGAGTACTCCAAACTCATTCCTTGTCTTGCAGTTTACAGCTTTGTGCTGTTCTACCTGTACAGATTCCTTTTCGTATAAAATAAAGCCGGTTTATCCAGCTTTTTATATTGAAAAAATACTGTGCTTTTGTTATATTAAAATTAACAACAATAAAGAGAGGTAATCACCTATGAACAAAATCCCTGTTATAATAGACTGCGACCCGGGCGTTGATGACAGCTATGCAATTGCCCTGGCCAATTCTCACCCTGATTTTGAAATAGTGGCACTTACAGCTGTTGAAGGAAACGTGCCTGCAGTGCTGACACGACACAACTGCCTGTGCCTGGCAGAAACATTTGAAATGAATGATACAAAAGTTGCATACGGTGCAACAGTTCCGCTGGTAAGACCATATTTCCGCGAAGAATCTGTAACACACGGCGAAGGTGGCGTAGGCGGAATACAGTTCCCTCAGCCGACAAAAGAAGCTGAAAAGAAGGAAGCCTGGGACCTGATTTATGATGAAGCTGTAAAATACAACGGCGAACTTGTTGTGTTTGCAGTGGGCCCACTTACAAATATAGCCACAGCACTGCGCAAATATCCGGATTTACCAAAATATATCAAAAAATTTGTTATTATGGGCGGCGGCACATTCGGCAATGTGACAGCTACAGGTGCAAAGGCTGAATTCAATATCTGGGTTGACCCGCTGGCAGGCAAGGAAGTTTTTGAAAAACTGGAAGTTTACATGGTTGGTCTCAACGCCACACATGCGGCAGCAGTAGAAGAAAAAGACTTTGACGAAATGCTGGAAATCACAGCAGCAGGCAATAACAGACAGTCAGAATTCCTGCACAAGCTTACAGCTTTCTCCAAAGAAAACAGCTTTGGCCGCGGTGAAGACAACAACGTTATACACGATGCACTGGCAATAGCTTCAGAAATTGATTCCGATACTGTCAAATATGAAAAATACTATGTATACGTGGAAGACAGAGAAATCGAAAATGTAGGTGAAACAGTTATTGACCTGGAAGGCACATCCGGCAAAGAGCCTAACTGCTGGGTGGCAATGGATGTGGATCAGCCTAAATTCGTTCAGCTTATGAAGGATATGTGCAGACACTATGCTGAACTTTAATTTTTGAATTTCACAATAAAAAATGACACCGCAAGGTGTCATTTTTGTTTCAGATAATTTTATGCCGGAAACATACCGTATTGTTGACGGATATAGCCTATTTCCATTCCAGCTGTTCCGGTGTGCGCAGTTTCTGATGTTTGTAAATAGGCACATTATATTTTGCACCAAGCCGGCGTACCAGGTCCTTGTAACAGCCTTTCATTTTATCGTGGAAGAATATTGCCTCCACGCCGCCTTCAATGGCATCTATACATTTGCTGGCCCTTTCCACACCGGTTTCGTTTTCGTACCGGCCGGTTACCAGCCACTGGTTGGCAATAATGTGTGAAACACCAAAGGTTTCATTTTCACCCCACTGTGTGAAAACAGCCCGGGCAAAGTTAGGCTCAAAGTGTACGCCGCCCACACAAAGGATATTGTGTACCTTTGCGCCGTCATCAGCGAAAACTTTTGTCAGTGTTCTGGCCAGTGCAGTGCAGGCGGTTTCATTGTCCCAGCAGGCAGGGCTGCTGCCCACCTCTATATCAATCATAGGTACCGGGAATTCCAGCAGCAGGGCAGGGTTGCCCTCTCCTGCGTGAACACCGGACCAGTGTGTGGCCTCTGTCACAACACTGTATTCCTCAAGACCCAGTGCTTTGCGGTTTGCTTCAAAGTTCATCAGCAGATTTCTCATATAGCGCACATTTGCTTTGCCGTAGCAGCCGGAATCCACATCGCCCAGAGAATGTACTGTAAGCACATTATCTGGTGCATTTGTGCCTTCGTGCCAGGTTACCATACCGGACATATCAAAATCCCGGAAGTATCTGTTCATTTCCGGAAGAAATCGTTCATAATCACGGCATACAGCAATGTCTGTAGGTACAAACCAAAACTCATTTCCGGCTTCGCAGTATTTTTTTACCCCTCTGCCCTGAAAAAGCACACCGGTGTCTTCTGCCAGAAAACCTTCCTTTTCAAGTATATCCCATACTGTGTAGGATACGTGGCCCCAGTGGTCATTGCATATAAAATAAACAGCCTTCATATTTCGTCTCCTGTAAAATAATAATTTAATTGTATACTCTGCAGACATTTACGTCAATAACCCAAAAATAAAAACGTCTCCGGCAGGAGACGTTTTCTGTTTTATCTGTTTTTCATTATTCTTATATCGTCACCGATAAAGAACAGCCTCTGACAGCTGCCCATAAGGCGGCTGGATATTTTTTCTCCATAGCGTTTCTGCAAATCTGCCTGGGAGATGATATTTGTTGTGTATATGCAGGGCTTTCCTTCAATCATGCGGGTATTTACAATGTTGTACAGCACACTGCGGGAATAGGTTGTAAGATTTTCTGCACCCAGGTCATCCAGTATAAAGAGGTCACAGGTCAGCAGGTCACCGATTACATCCTCTCCGGTATAGCGTGCCTGGTCAATTTTTGCAAAAAGGCTCTGTGCGGAAGAATACATCACAACAAATCCCTTTTCCATGCATACTTTTGCTATGGAACAGGCCAGATGGGTTTTACCCAGACCGGCATTGCCAAGCATCAGCAGGCTTTTGTTTGAAAGTGAAAAGTTTTCTGCGTAGGTTACGCAGAAATCATACACCTGCTTCATATGGTTGTAAGGCACAATCACTGTGCCGTTTGGCAGGTCTTTTGCTTTTTTTGAATAATAATCAAGGCTGAAACCGTCAAAGCAGCAGCTTGGCGCAGGGGAAAGCTGTGTCAGTTTGTTCTGGCGCTGTCTTACAATTTCCTCTTTCATGCATCTGCAGGTTTTGCCGTTTACAAAGCCGGTGTCGCGGCATATATCACAGTGGTATTTCATTTCAATATCAGCCTCTGTGTAGCCGTTTTCCTCCAGCAGGTTTTTGCGGTGGGCAATCAGCCGGTGCATTTTTCCGTGGAGAGAAACAGCCTCTGCTTCATTTCTGGCCAGTTTTGCCAGTGTGTAATCGGCCGCAGTTTCTGTTATTTCGTCACTTATACGTGCAATTTCCGGCACTTTATCAGCTATTTCTTCCTGTTTTGCCAGGTATCTTGCTCTTGCTGCCAGTCTTCTCTTTTCCAGAACAGAATAGGCGCTGTTGTAGCTGTCCATAGTTTATTCTCCTTTGTCAAATACAGGCACTATATTCATGCCCTGCAGGATAAGGTCTTCCTCCCGGTCTATGTTTCGGCCGGTGCCGGTTACAGCTGCAAATTCTTCCTGAATATCACCGGGATGTCTGTAGCCTTTCTGTGCCCAGGATTTCAGTATGCCATTGCAGTAACGGATGCCGGCGTTGGGGCCTGCTGCTGTAAATGCGGCTTCTATCATATCTGTGCCCATTTCCAGTTTTTCGCCCCAGGCATCTATAATTGTTTTTTCACTTGAGGTAAGCTTTGCAATATCGGCAGAAAAAATGCCGCATACAGCGCTGTACAGCTTTTCCCTTTTTTCCAGCTGGGCGATATAGGCCTCCGCTTTGTCGGCGGTGGTTATACCTTTTTTCTCATAAAGACCGGAAATAACCTTTGCGGTGTATGCCGGGCCTTTCTGCACAGGGGCAAAGTGCATTGCCAGTACCAGTATCACCTCCACAGGAATATTCTCCTGCAGGTGAAGACTGAGAAAAGCGTTGGTGCCGTTTTCATTTATAGCGTGGCCGTATATTTTCTGTATCTGATTTACCAGTATTTCCACTTCCGGGTTTGCCCGGGCAATATTGAGTATTTCCCGTGAGGAAAGACGCTTTTTCTTCTTTGGCTTTTCGCCGGATTCTTCCTCATACAAAATCAAGCCTTTGTCTGACCAGAACAAAAGGCTTGAGTTTATTGCTGCAATACTGATTTCCAGTTTTCTTGAAATGTCCACAGGGTCTATTGTACCGGCCTGCAGTACATAAAGAATAACCTTCAGATCATTTTCACGGGCGCTGTATATATTGTCAAATACAATTGCAGGCACCTGAGGTCCCACAACTGCCTGTTTCAACAGCTGAAATTTCATAGATTATTTTTTACCTTTTCTTCTGTCTTCGATTTTCTGGCCGATGTTGCCGCGTTCATAGAAGAAGTAAATACCAATGCATACACAGGCACCTGCTGTGATGAACATAAGGAACTGTGTCAGGTTGAATACGGACATATCAATGCCGAAAATACCATTACCGCCTGCACACTGTACAAAAGCCAGCAGAACATATACAAGGTATGTAACTGTCATTCTTACGTTGCTGCGCATTTTGAAGTTTTTCAGGAAGTAAGTGATAAAAGCGCAGAAAAGAAATGCGTTTATCGGCGCTGCAATAGCATAAACGTGAAACATTGTCATAATAGAATAATCCTCCGAACATATATAACATATTATTTATTAAAAATATCAGTAAAATCTATTGTATAATTTTTTTGCCTTTATGTCAATTGAAATCCCGGAATAGTTTGTGAATTTTAAGTGTAAGATGCCATATTTTCATAAGTGATTAAATCACTGTACAAAAATTATGTTCTCTGCTATGATATGATTGATAATTACAGAGTAAGGAGATTGAATTTATGGAATATACAAGAAGACACAAAGGCGTTTGCTCCAGAGCTTCATATGTTGATATAGACGAAAACGGTGTTATCCGTTCTGCAAAAATCATTGGCGGATGTGACGGCAATACAAGAGGCCTGGCACAGATTGTTGAAGGCCTGCCGGCAAAATTTGTTATTGAAAAATGGAAGGGCACACCTTGCATGTTCAAATCTACATCCTGCCCGGACCAGTTTGCTATCACAATTGAAGAAGCACTGGCAAAAATGGAAGCAGAAAAGAAGGCATAATTTACAGCGGCCGTATGGCCGCTTTTTTTGTTTGTACGGCAAAGCGGAATGTGATATACTGTAGTTTGAACATACTGAATTCAGGGAGAGAAAAATGATAAAAGTATTATTCGTCTGCCACGGCATGATATGAACACACCCTCGAAAAACCCAGTAAAATCAAGGAAAATCGGCACTCGAACACCCTCAAGTACGCCATTTTGTACGCCAAATTTTTTGAAGCCCCGATATGAAAAATGCACGTTTTGAACCGATTTTGACCGTGAAAATATGAATGATCACGGAGAAAATCAATATGAAAAATCAGAAAAACTGTATGTCTGTGGGAGATTATTTCATCCTGACAATAGAATTGAAACCAGTGGAAGATAAGGTTTTGAACAAATACGGCAGGATGCGCAGAGCGTTTCTGCAGGAGCAGAAGCCGATGTTGTTTGATGATCTGGTGCTGACAGAGCAGCTGTTCCCGCATCTGTATGAAGTGCAGGAGATTGCGGAGAAACGGGTGGAAGTCATTATGGCGGGATTGCTGGAAAAGAACCCGGCACCGGATAAGGAAGCGGATGCTATGGATTGGGTAAAGCATATGAATTTGCTGAAAGCGATGGCGGAGGATATTGTGTTAAATGAAATAGTATATAATATATGATGTGGACAGGCTGGCTTGATGGAGTCAGCCTGTTCCAGTTAATTCATCGTCATTTTGTGGATTCTTGTCTCGTCAAAACAATGATGAATCAATACTAATATTAATAAGACTGATTATAGTAAGATCAATTTTATCCTATCCGTAGACAGATTGGATTGGAAGGAATAGAATGCTATTTCTGTGGTGTGTCAATATAATAGGCGTTTTGAGGGGAAGTTACCTTGCATTTGCAGGTAAATTAGAACGTGAAAATTAATGGACAAGGTTTTATACACATTTTTGCTCTGTAAGTTATTTGTGTTTATATTTGTAGGAATTGTCAGTGTTATTTAATCATGATAAAATATAAAAAAACGATTAGGATGGTAAAAGAGATGAATAATGAAAAATTTTTGGTTCAAGCAGGATTATATGATAAAGTTAAAATCACATTTGACGATTTCGGTGATTTAATAAATTTGCTTTCAGGTAAACAAAAAATTGATTTATATTGTAGTAAGTGTAAGGAAAAGAGAACATTCTGTGCAAAAAATAAAACAGTTAAGTTGCAAAAAAAGGATACTGCTCTGTGTGTGAATGTGTTTGACACTTTTGGCGATAAAACAGAAAAAGACGCATTTGAAAAAAGTTTGAAAGCTCAGCAGAAAAGAGAATCGTTGGAAAAATACAATCAGTTTCTGGTTGATAATGCATTTACCGTATTAGAGTATACTTGTAGTAGGGAGGAGTCTCACCATTTAACATTTGTTTTGTTAATTGAGGGAGATACAATTCAAAAAATAGGACAGTATCCATCTTATGCTGATATTGATTTACCACAAGCTGATATATACAGAAAGGAACTTGGAAGGAACTATTATAATGAATTAAAAAGAGCGATTGGTTTGTATAGCTGTAATGTTGGTATTGGTTCTTATGTATATTTGAGAAGAATTGTAGAGAAATTAATTTTAGATGCCTTACATTTGGCTGTAAATGATGGAGTAATCACGGAAGAAGAATTTGAGCTTGATGAGAAAAAGCATCAAAGAAGAGTTGAAGATAAAATAAAATTACTGGAATCATATTTACCGAAGCCATTAGTTGAGAACAAAGCGGTTTACGGAATTATAAGTAAAGGCATACACGAATTAGACGAAGATGAATGTATAAAATATTTTCCAGTTGTCGAAACATTGATCAGAATGTGTTTGGATGAGAGTATTGAAAGGAAAAGAAAGCAATCGGCAGAAGTTGAAATCAAGAAGATGATGGCTGAGATTGCAACAGAGGTAAAAGGAAAATAAAAAGAAAGAATAATACAATTGAAAAAATACTTTGATAGATTTTTGTACATAACGAAAAGGAGAAAACATGGAATTAGTTACAACTTTCGAAACTTTATCAAAAAGGGTGTTGGATAAATATGATGATGACATCGCTATAACAATGGGAATATTAGTGGCAGATTATAGACAATCTGATGCCAGAGAGTATATTTTAAATTATTTAAATCGATTTGACGAAAAATCAGGCAAGTTTATTGATTTTTATTTGCCAGGATATTATATGTTCTCTAAAGAGAATAAATTTGAGTGGAAAAATAGAAGTCATTCGAACATATGTATTAGTAGGCATTGTTCATCGATGGATCCAGTATTTATCACCAGACTAAATGAAAACTTTTATTTTGATGGGTATCTGTTTGAGAATTTTCTACATGACTTTGAGTGCAAAACTGGAATTACTTATACTTATAGTCCTATGCTTATTTTAGTTGAAGTAAATAAGCGAAAGGGATATGGGCAACTTGAATTTCAAAACAAAATGGTTATTGATTTAGATGATGGTACACCTTATGGAATACGAAGAAGTGGAGTGCTATTTGAGAAAATATTTAATATAGCTAAACGAGAAGTAAATTTAGATAGATTCGGTAAAGAAATAAGAATGCACTACTTAAAAGGTAATGCTGTAAAAACTATAGCAAGTATTTTAGATGGAAATATTATAGAATCAGTAGTCGATGCAGTGGGAAATGTAATGCAGTATAGAATAAAAAGCTGTGACGGAGTAAAAAATGTTTTTTAAATATAAAATCAAAAATAATGATAAATTAAATCAAGAAAAACTAAACAAAGTCCTAAACATGGCGAAGCGTTTATTGGAGAATAGCACAGAAACTAATGTAAGGGACCATCCAATATATGGATTAATAAAAGTTCTCATAAACTATCAATTATACGATTTGGCGAGAAATTTGTGTGAAGGAGAAAATGTAATTTCTATAGCTAAAATTTATGAGGATTTAGGTATATGGGTAGATGGATTTAATACGGATGATTGTATAAATGATGATGTAGAAAAAATGGTTGAATTAGAAATTGATTTATCAACGGATATTGTTTTGATGTGTGCTTGGAATGAAGGTAGATTTGCAAATGCATTAGTAAATATTGGAGCAAATGTGGAAAATCCTTTTAATTTTGATAAGAATAACCATTTTGTGAGTTACATTTATCCTTTGGGAATTACACTTGTTGACAATGGTAATCATTCATTGTTAACAGGAGTTCTTAAATCTGAAGGAGTGGTTTATCCGATTCAGACCTATGATATAACAGGACATTATGAATTAGTTTATTTCGATGGAACTTATTACAGAGAAAAAAATACTGATAAAATAATTCATAAAGTAGAGAGATTTGAATTAGGTGCTGTATTTGAAATAGGAAGATTGCTTGCTGAAAAGGGAATAAAGTAAGAACGTATAATAAAAAAGGGAATATCGAATTGTGAAAGCAGCCACCTATATAAAATGCTATATAGTTGACTGCTTTTTATGATCTAATAATTCCGTTAACGGCAAAAACAATAGGCGAATATATAAAAATAATTGAATTATTGCCGATAATATGGTATACTGTACATTAGATAAGTGTAAATTTTTGATTTGATTTATAACGGAGGAGAGCAGATGCGATACCTTTCAGTTACTGAAATAGCAAAAAAATGGAATGTTTCAGAGCGCAGCGTAAGAAACTATTGTGCCCAGGGACGTGTGCCTGGTGCATTTCTTACCGGCAAGACTTGGAATATTCCTGAAAATGCGGAAAAACCGGAGCGTTCCAACAAGAAGAAGGAACAGCCTACTACATTACTGGATGTTCTGCAGGAGCAGAAAGCGAGCAAATATTCCGGTGGCATTTACCATAAGACACAGATTGATTTGACATACAATTCCAACCATATCGAAGGCAGCCGTCTGACACACGATCAGACAAGATATATTTTTGAAACCAACACCATAGGTGTAGAAAATGAAGTGTTGAATGTGGACGATGTGATTGAAACAGCAAATCATTTCCGTTGCATTGATATGATTATTGATAATGCAAAAGCTGCGTTGACAGAGAAGTTCATTAAAGAACTGCATCTGATTCTGAAGAATGGAACCAGTGATTCCAGAAAAGATTGGTTTGT
>JAFQAF010000074.1 GCA_017400025.1 Oscillospiraceae bacterium | reverse complement strand
TACTTTATCTCCTATTTTAAACATATTAATTTACTCCTTTTTATATTGGTTTGGTATGGTTTGGTAAAGTATTTATATACTTTAAAAATAACACAACAGGGTAAAGTGAAGTAAGGCAGGGTGTTTGATGAGTTATCCCACGATATGAGTTGTGTTAAAATTAAAATATATAAATTAAAGAGAGCTTATCTCTAAGCTCCCTTATTTAGTTAATTACATTCCTAATTTATTTAATAAGTCTTTTAAGAATGTCTTTTTTAATGATATTTCGGAAATTTCTTGTAATAAACATTGATGTCTAGCCTCTAATGCAACCATTTAGTATTTTAACGTTTTTTAAATTTTATTATTATTGTTTGTTTCCGTTATAGATGTTTCAATTATGTTTTCTTCTGATTTAAGCATAACATCACAGAAAGCCACAGTCAATTCAAAAGTGAAATCAGCCTGCAATTTTATAAAACAAAATCCCACCCGGAATGGGTGGGATAAATATTATCTGTCGATATAGTTTGCTGCTGCTGTGGCTGCAACAGCGCCGTCTGCAGTTGCAGTAACCAGCTGACGGAGAGTTTTTGTTCTGGTGTCACCTGCCACAAATACGCCCGGCACATCTGTTTCACAGCTTTCGCCTGCTGCGATATAGCCGCTGTCCATTTTCACCTTGCCTTCAAACATATCGTTCTGTGGGATAAGACCAACTGCCACAAAAACTGCAGATGTATAAAGAGTTTTTTCTTCTTCTGTCTTTACATTCTTCACAACCAGTCTTTCAACTGCACCCGTGCCTTCAATAGCAAGAGGAATTGTATCGTAGAGAATTTCGATTTTAGGGTTGGAAAGCACTTTTTCAACTTCGTGCTTTGAACCGCGGAATTCATCACGGCGGTGAATAAGGTAAACTTTTTCACAGATGGATGCCAGGTATACAGCATCTTCCAGTGCTGTGTTGCCGCCGCCTACCACAACAGCTATTTTGTTTTTGAAGAAAAGGCCGTCACAGGTTGCACAGTAGCTTACGCCTGCACCCAGGAATCTGTCTTCGCCGGGGATTTCCAGCTTTCTTCTTACAACGCCTGTGGCGATAATAACAGTTTTTGCCTGATATTCGCTGCCGTCTGCGCATTTCAGCACTTTGATGTCACCTTCCAGCTGTGCATCCACAACTGCCTTGTATTCAACCACAGCACCAAAACCCACAGCCTGGTCATAGATACCCATAGCATATTCCACACCGCTTACCTTGCCAAGGGCAGGATAGTTTTCAACTTCCGGTGTGTTTATAATCTGGCCGCCGTGCACGTTGGCTTCAAATGTGATGGTATTAAGGCCTGCACGCTGGCCGTAAATAGCAGCAGAAAGGCCTGCAGGACCTGCGCCGATGATAGCAATATCGTAAATCATGTGTAAATCTCCTGTGTATGTCTATAATAATTTAACTTATGCTTTATATTTAACCATATTTTACTTAAATAGTCCAGTTAAAGCAGTGACAAAATCACAATATCGATAAAAATAAGAAAATAATGTGAATAACATACTATTATCACTTTTTGAGTATATTTTGTTCAATACGTTTAATAAGAGGTAAAATATGATACAGCTGATTACAGATATCCTTTCAACTGCCGGCAACAATTCTCTTTTCACTTTTGTACTGCTGCTGGGTCTTTATACCATAAAGGGCTTTGTGTGGATTATACCCATTCAGCCGCTGTATCTGGCAGCCGGGGCTGTATTCGGCCTGTGGAAAGGCATTGCAGTAAGCATTGCCGGTATATGTATATGCCTGCTGGAAGCATATACTGTGGGCCGCTGCTACAGCGGTGAAAAGATACACCGTTTTATATCACGCCACAGGAAACTGCAGCTGGCTGACAGCTTTGAAACCGCAAATGCTTTCTTTTTTTCGTACATTGCCCGCATAATCGGCATAATCCCCTGCGATGTGGTGAGTGCCTACTGCGGTATAAAAAGACTGCCGGTGACTGACTATCTGGCAGGGTCTGTGCTGGGTATGCTGCCCGGCCTGTTTATGACAGGGCTGCTGGGGGCAAGCATAAGGAACCCGGCTTCTCCCCGGTTTGTAATCTCTGCAGTTTTCCATATTATTACAATTATTTTCTCATTTTTTATCTATAATAAATTAAAAAAAGGAGCACGGAATGAACATACTTGTAACC
>JAFQAF010000073.1 GCA_017400025.1 Oscillospiraceae bacterium | reverse complement strand
GTGCGTCAAACCTGCCCTGCCATACCTTATCTGCCATACCGGCTATTTCTTCTTTTACATAATCCAGCACTATGCCGAATTTTTTCTCCCCGGCAATCTCACTGCCCGGCAGGGCTTTTATTCTGTCATCCCCTGCAAGCAGGCCGTAGCGACCGGCTTTTTCTTTGTCAAAAGCACGGCTTATTTCTTCATTTGCCAGCGCCATGCCCACGGCGGTGTACAGCGCCTCATTGTCTTTGTCAAATTTAAACCGGGCGTCAGCCGGCTGATAAACCACAGCACCGGCTTTCAGCGGTTTGTCCTCTCTGGCAAAATCTGCCTCCAGCAGGGCGTTCATATACAGCAGCAGCTGTGCAGACAGCCCGTTGTACACATCGTCAAGGGAGAATTTCTGGTTGCCGGTTTTGTAGTCAATTATACGCAGATAGTCATTTTCTTCCCCGCGGTAGATGTCCACTCGGTCTGCCACACCCACAACGTTTATGGATTTTCCGTTGTCTGCTGTGATTTTCAGTGGCGGCACCCTGCCGCCCAGACCTATTTTTTCCTCAAAGGCCACAGGGCGGAACATACTGTCTGCCTGCTCTGTATGCATATATTCCAGCAGCCGGCAGGCATTTGCCTTCATATTTTCATACTGTGCAGTGAATTTTACATCATTGTGTATTTCAGGGGGATAATTGTTTTTTATAAAGCTGTCCACAGCACTGTCTATATCCGGCAGGAGTGTCTCCCACGGTGTGCTGTAGTAGTTTTCGCCGTATTTTTCCATTACGTTCTGTGCCACAAAATGCAGGTAGTCACCGGCAAGACGGGCGTCAAATTCTGCCTTTTCCAGAGGCTTCACTTTCAGGATTCGCTGTATAAAGTACATAAAGGCACACTGGAAATAGCTCTGTGCCGCAGTAGGTGATATGGTGATGGAATTGCCCAGCACGCTGTCCAGCAGGGAAAGGTCTTTTATTTCGTACTGTTTTCTGTACAGGCTGTCTGTGGTTATGCCCAGGTCTGCCAGCAGCTGTGAATAGCCCCGGCGTGTCCGGTTGTTTGCCAGACTGCTTAAATAATCGGTGAAAAATTCCCTTGTTACGGCATAGTCTTCCAGCCGCAGCTGTGCTTCATCCAGCCCCAGGCCGCTTTTCAGCATATCAGTCTGCCCGCTTGGCAGCTGGCGGCTGTCTATATTTTTCTTGCAGCTGGAAATGAACAGGTAATCTTCCCGGCTGGTAAGTGCTTTGTAATAGTACAGGTTTTCAAAGCTGAACAGATTTTCAAAATCGTTTTTCAGCGGATAGCTGCTGGCTTTCAGATAATCTCTGTCCCGGGCGGAAATCAGCCCGCTTTCTGCCACCACAGCAGGGAATATATCCTGGGCCGCGCCAAGGATGAACACCACTTTTACCACATCCAGCTTCATTCTTTTTGGGTCTGTTATCATCACGCAGTCCTGTGTCTGGGGGGCAAAGCCTATTTCAGAGCCTTCCACCATCAACATAAACAGCATTTCCATATCCCTGCAGCTGACAGCCTCACTGCCGCATATTGAATACAGGCTGTCCATACATTCTATAACTGTGTCCCACTGGCGTATCAGCAGGTCTCTGTCTTCATCCGGCAGACTGCGTGCTATTGCCAGCAGTTTTTCATCACAGCCCAGGGCTGTCACTGCACTGTAGCAGTTTTTCAGTATTTCTTCACCGGTGGTTTCGCCCCGGCAGGTGTATGGGGCAAAGGTGTCCCACACGGTTTTTCTTATGTGATTAATTGCCTCCAGCACAGGCAGTTCATCCTCTGCAGGGGCAGGCTTCAGCCCGGAAGGGGAGAAGGTGAAATCCAGTGAAAGGTCAAAGTCATAGTCCTGCCATACATACAGATAGTTTTCCAGGGTGTCTATGGCATCCTGTTCAAAATCTGTCAGCCCGGTTTTCAGCAGTGAAAGAATATTTTCACTGCCCGGGCCTTCTGCCATTATATTCATCACACTGCGCATCAGCACCACCGGTGCAGATGAGGATATAATCCTGTTTGCATCTATAAAATACGGAATATCCGCCAGGGAAAAGCTTTCCTGCAGCTGATTTTCATATTTTTCCAGCTGTGGGCACACCACGGTAATATCGTTGTAGGTATAGCCTTCTTTAATCAGCCGGTTTATTTTTGCCACAGCAAAGCTGACCTCCGCCATCTGTGTTTCAAATTCTGTCACAAAGGCGTGGCCGTCATTTTCATATTCAGGGTCATATCCCTGGAGGAAAAGGTCTGTATTTTTCAGGTCATTGGTTGTGAAACGGCGGGGTTCTCTCATCACTTCCGGTTTTGCAATTTCCACACCGCAGTTTCTGGCAATTCTTATCAGCTGGCCGGCGGTATTCTGCACAAAGGAAAAATTCCCCGTGCCCTGGGTGGTGTCATACAGGCTGTCGCAGGTCAGCGCAATTGTCACATCCTTTGCATCGGTCAACATTTTTTCAATTATTTTCAGCTGCCCGTGGGAAAAGGATTCAAAGCCGTCTATAAAAATATGGGTGTTGTATGTGTATTCGTACGGCAGCTGGCTGCTGAGAGCAATGTACATATCCTCACTGTCACAGAAACCTTCCCTCATCAGGCCGGAATATTCTGAATAAATCAGTGCCAGTTCTTTCAGCTTCCGGTTTCTTTCCGGGGCTTTTTCGGCCAGTGCCCACAGAGTGGCCCGGTCTATGCCGCTGCGCTTGAAATCGTCAAAGGTATCTGCCAGGGAAAAACTGAAGCCGAAGTTGCCGCTCTGCTTTGAATAAAGGGACAGCATCTTTTTTGTGTTTTCCACAGCACGTCTTGCCAGCACAGCCTTGCCGGCAGCTGTCAGCGGTGTGCCGCCTATCTTTTTGTGGTTGCTGCTTACATCACGCAGCAGGGAAGTAAAACTGAAAAGCTCCACCAGATTGCTCCGCGTATCGTCCAGTGCGGAAAACAGCAGGCTTTCACCGGTTTTGGAAAACTGCTCCGGCACCAGCAGCATACATTTTTCACCGGCTGCGGCCAGTTTCACTATAGTCTGTGTTATGTGTGTACTTTTTCCTGTACCGGCAGTGCCGATTACAAATCTGAGCATAAAATACCTCTGTGCATTCAAACATATATAATTACAATAAGTATACCACAATATTTTTGCCTCATAAAGTACGCAGGAAAAATTTGTGTCAGCTGTATATTTTCTGCACATCTGCCGATAATAGCCTAAAAAGCGAAAGGATGAATGATATGCTTAATAAAATTGCACTTGCCCTGCTGATTATAGGCGGTGTCAACTGGGGGCTTGTGGGCCTTCTGCAGTTTGACCTTGTGGCTTTTATCTTCGGGTCTGCGGCATCACTGCTGGCCAGGGCGGTATACACCCTTGTAGGCATTTCCGCACTGCTGGCAATCCCCATGCTTTTCAGCGGGGAATCAGATATGTAAAATAAATGTCCCCGTGTATTGCTAAGCAAAACAGTATCACGGGGACTTTACATATATTTCACATTTGCTGGAAAATAAAACAATTATAATTCGATAAAAAAACATTGATTTATACAAAGTTACAAAATTTAATTTTTATTAAAGAATTCACATTATTTTTACATAATTAAGTATATAATTATAAAATATGTAATTTTAAAAACCATATCTATTTACAAAATATACAGGTGAAACGATGAAAATAAACGTTGGAATAGACATTGGCAGCACCACTGTAAAGGTAGTGGTGATGGACAGTGCCGACAATATACTCTACCACAGTTACGAACGCCATTTTGCAAAAGTGCGCGAGAAGGCTGTGGAACAGCTGAAAAAGGCAGCAGAATTTCTTGCCGGCAACAGGCTGACAGTTTCTATCACCGGCTCTGCAGGTCTTGGTGTGGCAAAAGCGGCAGATATCCCTTTTGTGCAGGAAGTTTATGCCACTGCAGCAGCTGTACATAAATTTTATCCCCAGGCAGACAGTGTAATAGAGCTGGGGGGCGAAGATGCAAAAATCATCTTCTTCCGCGGCTCTCTTGAAGAAAGAATGAACGGCAGCTGCGCAGGCGGCACAGGTGCTTTCATAGACCAGATGGCCACACTGCTGAATGTTGATGTGAATGAACTGGACAGGCTCAGCCTTCAGCACGAAAAAATCTACCCAATTGCCAGCCGCTGCGGCGTGTTTGCAAAATCCGATATCCAGCCTATCCTCAACCAGGGCGGCAGAAAGGAAGATGTGGCTGCTTCCATTTTCCAGGCTGTGGTTGACCAGACCATCGCCGGCCTTACACAGGGCCGCGACCTGGACGGCACCATTGTTTTCCTCGGCGGCCCTCTCTTCTTCCTCAAAGGTCTAAGACAGAGATTTACACAGACACTCCATCTTGATGAAGAACACGGTATATTCCCGGAAAATGCACAGGTTTTTGCGGCTATGGGCGCTGCAATCTGTTCAGAACAGTATGCAGAAACAGACTACGAAAGCCTGATTGAAAGGCTGGAAAATGCTGTGACAGCCTCCACAATAGCCAATCCTATGCCGCCTCTTTTTGAAAGCGAAGAGGATTACAGAATATTCAGTGAAAGACACGCAAAAGCCACCCCTGCCACTGTGGATATTGAAACCTACACCGGCAAGGCCTGGCTGGGCATAGATGCCGGCTCCACCACCACAAAAATTGTGCTTATGGCAGAAAACGGCGGCATACTCTACAGCTACTACAGCTCCAACAAAGGCAACCCGGTTTCTGTTGTAAAGGAACAGCTGGGCATTATCTATGAAAAATGTGCAGACAGAATAAAAATCTGCGGCTCCGGTGCCACCGGCTACGGCGAAGAGCTTATCAAAAATGCTTTCCGTGTGGACCACGGCCTTGTTGAAACAGTGGCTCACCTCCGTGCTGCCAGACATTTCCAGCCGGAAGTTGACTTTATCATAGATATCGGCGGCCAGGATATGAAATGTTTCAAAATCCGCGGCGGTGCAGTGGACAGCATTATGCTCAACGAAGCCTGCTCCTCCGGCTGCGGCTCATTTATAGAAACCTTTGCCAAGGCACTGGGTTATGATATTGCTTCCTTTGCAAAGCTGGGTCTTTATGACAAAACCCCGGTAAACCTGGGCAGCAGATGCACTGTTTTTATGAACTCCAGTGTTAAACAGGCCCAGAAGGACGGCGCTTCTGTAGAGGCTATCTCCGCAGGCCTGTCAATTTCAGTGGTAAAAAATGCTATTTATAAAGTTATCCGTGCCGCCAGTGCAGATGATCTGGGCAGACATATAGTTGTTCAGGGCGGTACTTTCCTCAACGATGCGGTTCTCCGCTCCTTCGAGCAGGAAATCGGCAGGGAAGTGGTACGTCCTACAATTGCCGGTCTTATGGGGGCTTATGGCGCAGCCCTCTATGCAATGGACACCGGCCGGACAGAAACTGCACTGCTGACAGAGGCAGAGCTTGCTTCCTTTGAGCACACAGCACGCCCTGTAACCTGCAATCTGTGCACCAACCACTGCTCCCTTACAGTAAACACCTTTGACGGCGGCCGCCGCTTTATATCCGGCAACCGCTGTTCACGCCCTCTTGGCAAGGAAAAATCCACACTGCCAAACATTTATCAGTACAAACTGAAACGCCTGCAGGAAATGCAGGGCAACGGGGAAGGCAACGGCAGCAGAGGCAGAATCGGCCTGCCATTCGGCCTTAATATATATGAAAACCTGCCTTTCTGGTATGCACTTTTTACAAAGCTGAATTTTGAGGTGGTGCTTTCACCGGTTTCCTCCAGAAAAACATATCTGCTGGGCCAGAGAACCATCCCTTCAGATACCGTGTGCTACCCTGCAAAGCTTATGCACGGCCATGTGCAGCGGCTGATTGACTCCGGAGTGGAAAATATTTTCTACCCCTGTATGTCCTACAACTTTGACGAAGGCAAGGGTGACAACAACTACAACTGCCCTGTTGTGGCCTACTATCCGGAACTGCTGGCTGCCAATATGCCTGATGCAAAGAAAGTAAACTTTATGAATTTCTATGTAGGTCTTCATAAGGAAAAGGAATTTGAGAAAAAATTTGCAGAGCATATGCAGAGAATTTTCGGCATAACCAGAAAGGAAACTGTCCGGGCTGTGCGTGCCGCTTTCACAGCGTATAATGCATACAAGGCAGAAATCCGTGCAAAAACACAGGAATACATAGACTTTGCCCGTGCAAACGACAAAAAAATCATTGTTATGGCCGGCAGACCATATCATATAGACCCGGAAATCAACCACGGCATTGATGAACTGATATCTTCCTTTGACCTTGTGGTAATCAGTGAAGACGGCCTTTCCCACATTATGGACAAAGAGCCGAGAAAAGTTCTCAACCAGTGGACATACCAGACCAGAATGTACCAGGCGGCACGTTACATCTGTACACAGCCGGATATGCAGCTGGTACAGCTGGTAAGCTTCGGATGCGGCATTGACGCCATCACCACAGACGAACTGCGCGATATACTGGAAGATGGCGGCAAACTGTACACACAGCTGAAAATAGACGATATTTCCAATCTGGGTGCAGTAAAAATCAGAATCCGCAGCCTTATCGCTGCAATGGAAGCGAAGGAGGAAAAATAAATGGCAGAGCTTGTTTATGATGAAACCGGCCGTCTTCTCTTTACAGAGGAAATGCGCAAGGACTATACAATACTTATCCCCCAGATGCTGCCGGTACATTTTTCCATAATGCGCCAGATTCTGGAAAGCTACGGCTACAAATGCGAAACCCTGGGCGGTGACCCCCAGGTAATCAAGGACACCGGCCTGAAATATGTACATAATGACACCTGCTATCCTGCCCTTCTTGTTATCGGCCAGCTGATTACAGCACTGCAGAGCGGCAGGTATGACAAGGACAAGGTAGCCCTGATGATTACCCAGACCGGCGGCGGCTGCCGTGCTTCAAACTATATCCACCTGCTGCGCAAGGCACTGAAAAAGACCGGTCTTGAACAGGTGCCGGTAATCTCCCTCAACCTTTCCGGCATGGAGAAAAACCCGGGCTTTAAACTCACCCTCAATATGGGTATCAAAATGCTGTACGCCCTGGTTTACGGCGACCTTATCGTGCTGCTGGCAAACCAGACACGCCCCTATGAACACAACAAAGGCGAAACAGACCGGCTGGTG
>JAFQAF010000072.1 GCA_017400025.1 Oscillospiraceae bacterium | reverse complement strand
GGTGTAACGTTTGTAACCACAGCCACATCCGGGGACTGGCGCATTGAAATCAGCTGGAAACTGGAAAGTTCCACCACTGCCACATCATCTTCTTTCACTGTGTCTACAATCGGCAGCAGTGCACGGCCTATATTGCCGCCCAGATGGACTGTCTTTCCGGATTCTTTCAGCATTTCACTGATAAGGGTTGTAGTGGTTGTCTTGCCGTCAGAACCTGTAACAGCGTACATTTTACAAGGGCACAGCTCAAAGAACAGCTCCATTTCACTTGTTACCTTTGTACCCAGTTCAAGCTGTTCCTGCAGTTCCTTTGTATAAAATTCAAAACCCGGGGTTCTCATTATCATATCCTGATTTTTCAGGCCTTCCAGATAGTTTTCCCCCAGTGAAAGATTGATATTCAGTTCTTTGAGAGTATCAGCGTAGTCACCGAATTTGTCCAGTTCCTTTTTGTCACACAGTGTTACAACTGCACCTTTTTCAGCAAAAATTCTGATAAGCTCCCTGTGGCTTACGCCTGCACCTATAAAAGCAACTTTTTTGCCCTTAAGGTCTGTGAAAAAATTATTTACTTTTGTATGCATAGGCACACCTCTTTCCTGCAATCTGTTAAAAAAGATATGCGATTTGATTAATGTCAAGTTTTTACTTCACATATTATTATATATTTTTATGCCGATTATATCAACCTATATGTAAACAATAATGGAATTATTTTTATATATAAAATACACACACCGCTTTTCATCAATCAAAAAAGCACCTGCCTATACAGATGCCTTGTTTGTTCCTGTAATTTTTCTTATTGTAAATGACAGCAAAAGAATAATCTCACCTTTTATAAAAGGGGCTGTGTACAGTTCCGAAGCGTCATAGTATTTACTGATATTTGTAACCGCCAGAATAATATAGACCAGCCCCATGGAAACCATCACCAGCAGTACAACTGCATCTGCCGTTCTGTCCACAAAATCACTTTTTGCCAGCCGGGAAAGAATTGCAGCCGCAGACACTGCTGCAGCAAATCCGCAGAAAATCCCCATAGCCTTATCGTAATACTGTATATGGCTGTAGGAGAGAACTCCGTCATAGGTATGCCGTACAAGATAATCCCATATATCCTTTCTTGAGGGCAAGGCCATAATATTCACAGCCGCAAAACCTGCAGTAAGGCCTGCGAACACGACGGCAGACCATCTGGTTTCAGACAGATACAGCACTGCCGCCAGTAAAAAAGTCACAAAAGCTGATGCAATAAACATTATTTCTCCCCACTTTCCCACCGTACCAGCACACTGCTGTCTATAGCAGAGGCATCAAAGCGGTAGTGTCTTAGCACCTCGCCTCTTTTCAGATAATCCTCTTCTCTTACCGGCTGTCCGCCGTTGTGGATAATATAGCATTTGCCTTCTTTTGTTCTTTTATCACTTACTATGCCTATGTGTTTGTTGTCCTTGAATATAACTATATCTCCTGCCTGCCACCGGCTGATATCCTCTGTGTCTGTTGTGAGTTCCATTGCATACTTGTCAAAAAACACCCTTAAATTCACCACTCGGCGGAAATCAATGTTGCTGTCCCTTTTTTCAACCCTTGGATAATCTCCCGGATACAGCATAATATCCCTGTCCACCATATCTCGCAGTGAGTAGCCGGCGTTTTTCAGGGCACGCCACACCACGTCTGTACATACCCCGGCATCATCGGCAGGGTAGCCGCCTTCCACATAGCTGGGGTCGTAGCGCGGATGATTTTCAGCATCCTTTCGCGCACCAAGAAGTATGTCAGTATAGTCATCGGTGCCGTTTTCATTGTAGTCAACAGCGCTGTACACCGGCTCTATATCAAAGTCCCGGTTGCTGTAGGAAATTGTGGGGATAAGATTGTACCAGTCTGCCAGCCTGTACAGCGGAGAAAGCACAAATCCGGCCACCGCCAGTAAAATTACCGCTGTAATTACAGCTGCTGCTTTTTTCATAATCATCTCCCCTTTCACCCTAATAGTAATATATCTCCGGAGCTTTGTAAACAAAAGTGACGTATTGCTTATTTTGTACCGGTGTTTTGTCATAATTTTATATTTAAACAAATAGATTTTTATGGTATACTGTAGTATAAAATAATTTATTCAGGTGATGGAATTGAAAAAGATTTTTACATATATTTTCACAGTGCTGCTGTGTATCTCCATGTCAGGCTGTTCTTCCGCAGGTGGCATATCCACCTTTACTGCCCCGGTGGAAAAAATGCCCGCAAACTTTGACCCGCAGATAGCCTCCGCTTCAGAGGACCTGCTGGTGATAAACAATATTTTTGACGGTCTGTTCGAACTGCAGAACGGCGAAGTGGTAAAAAATATGGCAGAAGACTGCAATATTTCTGCAGACGGCAAAACCTATACAATAACCAT
>JAFQAF010000071.1 GCA_017400025.1 Oscillospiraceae bacterium | reverse complement strand
GTACTCTGTCCTGACAAGAAATAAACCCATGACAGCAAATAGCTACCGGCAGATTATCGCCTTCCGGGCGGTATTCCGATCCGCGGATTGTCAGATTTCCTCGTTTACATTCAAATAATCTTTCTGTGTATTTTTTCATTTTTACAGACCCTCGTCTTCAAAATCCACGTCAATTACCTTCAGAGGTTTTTTGTTGAAGATATCGTAAAGAGACGGAACAAGGAACAGTGTGAGCAGTGTGGCGTATGAAAGACCGCCGATTGTAACCATGGCCATACCCTGGCTGAGCTCTGCACCCATACCCACGCCCATAGCCATTGTGGAGTTGGCCAGGATGGTGGTGAGGGCTGTCATAAGGATAGGGCGGAGTCTGTCCTTGCCTGTCTGTATAAGGGCTGTGCGTTTGTCCATACCGCCGATGCGCAGCTGGTTTACATAGTCTACAAACACGATACCGTTGTTTACAACAACACCGGCCAGCACAAGGAAGCCTATCATTGCAACGATGGACAGTTCTTCACCTGTAATCATAAGTGCCAGCAGACCACCGGTAAAGGCCAGAGGAATGGTGAACATAACGATGAACGGTGATCTGAGTGACTGGAACTGTGACACCATAATCAGGTAGATAAACACGATGGCAAGGGCAATCATCTTTATCATATCAATCATAGCTGTCATAACAGCTTCGTCTTCACCTGTCATTGCATAGGAATAGCCTTTTGGCATTTCGTAATCTTCCAGCAGTTTTTCAACTTCACGGGCAACAAGGGTGGCGTTGTAGCCTTTTTCCAGTCTGGCGGAAACTGTAACATAACGGGACTGGTTGTCACGGGCGATGCTGTCCGGTGTGGTGCCGGTGCCAATATCTGCTATATCTGCCAAGCGGATGTTCTTTTCGTTGCCGTCATCATCCGTTTCTGTGGTTACAACAAGTCTGCCTATATCATCCCTTGTGTAGGTAGTGGCAGCGTGGACAACGGCATCCATTTCTTCACCTGCAAAGGTAAGGGTGGTGGCTGTGGTTTTTTCTGTGAGGGCAGCGCTTACCTTCTGGAATACCTGGGCCACTGTAAGGCCTTTTTCCATTGCCTTTTTCTTGTTTACTTCAATGCGGACTTCTTCCACTGCATCGGAAGAGCCGTCGTCCACTTCTGCAACGCCTTCCACACCCAGCAGGATTTCGCCCACTTCTGCAGCCTGCTGCTGGAGGGTGTCAAGGTCGTTGCCTTTTATCTGTACACTGATGCCGCTGCCGGCAAGGGCGCCAAGGTCCATTGTGTTGGCTGTGACTGTCAGTGTTTCTTTGTATTCAGGGGTTGCGGCTTCGATAGCTTCTGCTATTTCTTCGTTGGAGAGCTTTTTGTCTTCAGAAAGCACAACGTAGAAGGAGGCATTTTTTGTTTCCTCTCCGCCGCCCATCATTGCGGAAATACCACCGCCGCCGATGGTGATACCCACAGTCTGCACATCTTCCATAGCCTGTACTTTTTCTGCTATGGCCTCGGCGTGTTCAATCAGTTCTTCATCTGTTGTTTCCACCGGCATGGACAGTGTCATCTGCATCTGGGTGGAATCCATGGCAGGGATAAGTGTCATAGGCATTCTTGTGGCGTACCAGCCGGAGAATACCAGCATGGCCACGCAGAACAGGATAACTGCCCGTTTGTGGTCAAGACATACAGCCAGTGCCTTTTCATAAACAGCTGAAATCCTGTCTGAAATATTTGTTTTAGGTTCTTTTGTACGTGTGAGCACAACAGAAGCCAGTGACGGAACAACAGTGAGGGCAACCACAAGGCTGGCCACCAGTGAGAAGCCGATTGTAAGGCCCATATCTACAAACAGCTGACGTGTCAGGCCGTCTGTAAACACGATAGGCAGGAACACGCAGATAGTTGTAAGAGTGGAGGAAGCAATAGCCCCTGCTACCTGCTGTGCACCGATAACTGCGGATTTGATGCGGGAGTTGCCCAGACTGCGCAGGCGGTAAACGTTTTCGATAACAACAATGGAGTTGTCAACAAGCATACCGATACCCAGCGCCAGGCCGGAAAGTGACATAACGTTCAGGTTTACACCTGTGAAGTACATCATTACAATTGCAAACAGAACTGAAAGCGGAATGGAAAGACCGATAACAAGGGTAGGTCTCCAGTCGCCAAGGAACATAATCAGCACCAGGATGGCTATGATAAAGCCGTAGCCCATATTGCTGATAACGCTGTTCACAACCATATCTATGAACATACCCTGGTCCATAAGCTGTGTAACGTGTACTGAAGGGTTTTCCTTCATAATTTCTGCCACTTCTTCATTTACAAGGTCTGATACCCGGGAAGTGGAAGCTGTGGAGGATTTCTGTATGGAAATGGAAACAGAAGGGTTTCCGTTGATGCGCACGTAGCTGTCGCCCTTGTTATCATTGATTTCAAGGTCTGCAACATCCTTGAGATAAATCGGCTTTACGTCGTCCAGGCCCATATCCACCAGCAGCAGGTTTTCCAGTTCTTCCAGTGTGGCAAAGGTTTCGCCCACTTTAACTGTCAGTTCATTGCTGCCGTCTGTGATATAGCCTGCAGGCATGGAGAAGTTCTGTGCTGTGAGGATGTTTTTCAGCATATCCTGTGTAACAAGGCTGTCGATATTTGCCTGCTTCAGGGCCCGGTCACGGGCATCCTCAAACTGTTCTAT
>JAFQAF010000070.1 GCA_017400025.1 Oscillospiraceae bacterium | reverse complement strand
GACAATATCCTGCCCTTAATTACTTTCATTTTATAACATATCAATTTGTTTGGAAATTTCCTATTTATGTATTGATATTTCCTAAAAATATATTACAATTTTAGTAATATTTCCTTATAACGCATTTATATTTCCCAAAAGCAACAACCTGTATGAAGACTATTTACAAATAAAAAAATTTATTACATTATTAAAGTGACAATATCCGCCCTGCAAAATGTAACATAACAGAGGTGACATATATGAATATCCTTATTAAAAATGCAGACGTTTTTGACGGAAAAAATGAAGCGCTGAAAAAGAAAGCCAACATAGTTATAAAGGGCGACAAAGTGGTGGAAATATTCCAGGGGGATATAAATGAAGCCGCTTTTGAGAAAGTGTATGATGCCGCAGGCTACACCGTGATACCGGGACTGACAGACAGCCATATCCACTTTTCCTTTACCGCACCGGTTGCCACCTGCGCCACCTACAGATTTGATGAATTTGTACTGCGCAGTGCCAGATATGCAGAGGAAATGCTGATGCGCGGCATCACCTCCGCCCGTGACGCCGGCGGCGTGACTGTAGGGCTGAAAAACTGTATAGACAACGGCATGCTGAAAGGCCCGCGTATCTTCCCTTCCAACGGTGCCATTATACAGACCTCCGGCCACGGCGCAAATACCTACTATTCAGATTTTGACATTGAAAAAGGCGACACTAACAAAACAAATAAAAGCGGTATGTTTGTGATTGCAGACGGCCGTGATGAAATGCTGAAACGTGTCCGCGAACAGCTGTATCTGGGCGCCAGCCAGATAAAACTGATGGCCGGCGGCGGCATGGGTTCATTCTTTGACCCACTGTCCACAGTACAGTTTACCCTGGACGAGCTGAAGGCAGCTGTGGAAGCAGCCAGCGACTACGGCACATACGTAATGGCCCATCTCTACATACCAAAATCAATTGACAGGGCCCTGGATGCAGGCATTATGAGTTATGAGCACGCCACACTGATGGACGAAAACAATGCCAGACGCATACAGGAAAAAGGTGCCTGGATATGTGTATGTCCACAGTTCGGCGGCAACGGCGGCCAGCCGGTAAAACGCTCACGGCCATACCCTGTACTGCTGGGCACACCGGTGAAAAAGTTCAAGCCTGCAAGGGAAGTTATGGCAAACGGCCTGCTGAATCAGGTGGAACTTATCAACAAATACGACCTTAACGTGGTTTATGGCACAGACCAGTTCCGTGAAGAATATGCACAGGACGAACCAAAGGACAGACAGCTGGCCGACCTGAGAAAATACAAGGAATTCTTCGGCAGCTACAGAGGGCTGAAAATGGCCACCGGCAACGCCTATGAGGTTTCAAAAATGACCACCTTCCAGAACCCTTACCCGGACGGCAAAATCGGTGTGCTGGAGGAAGGCGCATTTGCAGACCTGCTGTTCGTAAAAGGCAACCCGGTGCAGGATCTGGAAATTCTCTGCGACCCGGACAATGTGAAACTGGTTATGAAAGGCGGCCAGGTTTACAAAGATACAAGAAACGGACATATAAATCTGTTATAGTAAATGATATAAACCGGTTTATCCGGTATAATCCGATATTTCCCGGCATTTTCCGGCAAAATGCCCCATCACAGCAAACAGAAAGGAGCAGCTTATGACAAACTTTGAACTGGCAAAAAAATATGAGGAATATACCATTGCCACAAGAAACTATCTCCACGAACATCCGGAGCTTTCCAACCAGGAGTATGAAACCATAAAATTCATTATGGCCGAACTGGAAAAAATGGGTGTGGAATATGTGGAAATTCCCGAAGGCGGTGTGCTGGCCACAATCCGCGGCACAGAGGACAACGGCAAATCCGTAATGCTGCGTGCAGACTGTGACGCCCTGCCGGTGCTGGAAAAGGAAAACCTGAACTGCACCCGTAAGGTATGGTCCAAAAATCCCGGCGTAATGCACGCCTGCGGCCATGATGCCCACACTGCAATGCTGCTGGGCGCTGCAAAGGTGCTGTCTGAAAAAAGAGACGAAATTAAAGGCACAATCTATCTCATATTTGAACGCGGCGAAGAAGGCACAGGCAACGTGAGATACATTATCCCTTACTGCGAAAAACACGGCATCAGACCGGATTCCATTTTCGGCACACACGTTTCCGCCCTTGATCCTACCGGCACCATCATTATCAATGATACAGACGTGCTGGCCTCAGCAATGGGCTTTACAATTGAAATTGAAGGTCTGGGCGGCCACGGCTCAAGACCGGACCAGTCCAACTCCCCTATCGACTGCTTCGTGGCCATCTACCACAGACTGGAAGCACTGCGTCTGACAAAGGTAAATCCTTTCAGAACCTGTACATACTCCATCGGCAGCCTCCACGCCGGCGAACGGGGCAACGTAATCCCGCAGAGAATCACCTTCTCCGGCACAATGAGAACCTTTGACCCGGAAGGTGTGGGTGCAGCATTCTACGATGCATTCAAAAAGACTGTGGACGGCATGTGTGAAACCTACGACTGCAAACCTAAGTATATCAAATTTGCAAAACCTGGGCTTGCTACAGTAAATGATATTGAATATTCCAAATTTGCACAGCTGGCCGTGGCTGAAGACATCGGAGACGGCAAGGTAATACAGGCTGAACCTTGGATGGGTTCTGAATCTTTCTCCAACTATCTGAAGGTATGGCCGGG
>JAFQAF010000069.1 GCA_017400025.1 Oscillospiraceae bacterium | reverse complement strand
TCCTTTCAATCCGTAAAAAACAGGTGTCAACAGACGGCACAATCAAATATCTTTATCAGCTGCAGGATGGCAACTGCATAGAAACTGTGCTTATGCGCTATGAGCATGGCAACAGCATCTGTGTTTCCTGTCAGGTAGGCTGCCGTATGGGCTGCACTTTCTGTGCTTCAACCAAAAACGGCAAAGTCCGTGACCTTACAGCAAGCGAAATACTCCAGCAGCTGTATCACACAGAAAAAGATATAGGTGAAAGGGTGTCCAATATTGTTATGATGGGTATCGGCGAACCCCTTGACAATTTTGACAATGCCATTTCCTTTATCAGGATTATTTCATCAGAGCAGGGCAAAAATATTTCCCAGAGAAATATCAGTCTGTCAACCTGCGGCATAGTGCCTAAAATCTATGAGCTGGCACAGCTGAAGCTGGGTATAACCCTTTCTATTTCTCTCCACGCCACAACCACTGAAAAGCGCAAAAAGACAATGCCGATCACAAACGCATACAGTGTGGAAGAGCTTATAAAAGCCTGCAGGGATTATACAAAAACCACAGGCCGCCGAATTTCTTTTGAATATACAATGATACGCGGTGTCAATGATACCGATGAAGATGCACGTCAGCTGGCGGCACTGCTGAAAGGCATGATAAGCCATGTAAACCTGATTCCTCTGAATCCTGTGGACGGTTCACCTTATACACAGAGTGATGACAGGGCAATCAGGGCTTTCCAGAAAAAGCTGACAGATTTACATGTAAACGCCACAGTCCGCAGGCGTCTCGGGCAGGATATTTCTGCCGCATGCGGACAATTAAGAAACGAAAACAGGTGAGATATGAGAATTGCCGGTAAAACAGACAAAGGAAACAGACGCTCTGAAAATCAGGACAGATACATCGCAGGCAGCCTTGCATGCGGTGTGCATTTTGGTTTTGTTTTTGACGGTATGGGCGGGGCAAACGGCGGCAGTGTAGCCAGCCGGCGGCTTTGCAGGACAATGGAAGAATTTCTCTTCCGGCAGAATGACAACAGAGCCATTGATGCAGAAAAAACAGTCCTGGATGCGATTGATTCAGCCTGTGCCCGGATTTATCATCAGGCGCAGACGAATACCGGCCTCCATGGCATGGGTACAACTGTAAGCGGCATTACTGTAAAGGGTGACCTGTGTACCACATACAATGCAGGGGACAGCCGCGTGTATATTCTCCGTGCCGGTATTCTCACACAGATAACAGAAGACCATTCTGTGGTGCAGCAGCTGTACAGACAGGGGGCTATCACCATGGATGAAATGGCTTCACATCCGCAGAAAAACCTTATCACACGTGCAGTGGGGGTAAGGAAAAATGTTGAAACAGATGTGAGCGAAATCAGACTGCAGCCCGGGGACATAATCCTTTGTGCGTCAGACGGTCTTACAAACTTCGTTTCAGCAGACGATATGATTTCTGCTTTAAGCAATGAAAATTTCTACGATATACCATTAAAACTTATTGAAAAAGCATTGGAAAACAATTCAACAGACAACATAACAGCAGTAGTGCTGGAATACTGATGCAGAAAGGCGAGGCATAATGGATAATAACTATATAGGTAAAAAAGTAGACGGTCGCTACGATGTTATATCTCTTGTAGGCGTGGGCGGTATGTCCAATGTTTACAAGGCAATAGATACAGCCACAGGCAATACCGTTGCAATAAAATTCCTCAAGCAGGAATTTTTTGAAAATGAAGAACTTGTCCGCCGCTTCAAAAATGAAAGCAAGGCAATTTCTCTCCTGGACAATCCAAACATCATCAAGGTTATTGATGTAAATATGGGAGAGGAAGAAAAGTATATCGTAGTTGAATATATTGACGGCATAACACTCAAAGAATATATCGACAACAGAAAAGTGCTCAGCTGGCAGGAAACTGTGCAGTTTACAGGCACTATTCTCACAGCCCTGGGCCATGCCCATGACAACGGTATTATCCACAGGGATATGAAACCGCAGAATGTTATGCTTCTCCGTGACGGAACACTGAAAATAATGGATTTCGGCATTGCACGTCTGTCCACAGCCGGTCAGAAAACAGTCACCGACAAAGCCATAGGTTCTGTTCACTACATCAGCCCTGAACAGGTGCGCGGCAAAAATTCAGACGGCCGCAGTGATATATACAGCATAGGCATTATGATGTATGAAATGGTTACTGGCAAACTGCCTTTTGTTTCTGACACAGCGGTTTCAGTAGCTATGAAACAGGTTCAGGATACTGCAGTTAAACCAAGCGAAATTGTGGAAACAGTTCCCCAGGGACTTGAACAGATAATACTCAAAGCCATAGAGAAAAATCCTGCTGACAGATATCAGACAGCAGCTGAAATGCTGAAGGACCTGAAAGAATTCAGAAACAATCCTTCAGTTGTATTCCCGTATGGCCTGACTACAGAAAAGACACAGGTAGTGGAAGTGAAAAAAACACAGGAAAAGAAAGTCAAAACCAAAACAAAAACAGCAAAAACAGCAAAAGAGCCAAAAGCTCCGAGAGTTAAAAAAGGCTTCAGCCTCACACTGCCGGTAATGGCCGGTGTGGCTGCTGCATTTGCAGTAAGTGCTCTTGTTGCTATTTTCCTCATATTCAAACTCAGTGACAACCCTATACTTACATCCCACGAAGATATTGAGCTTCAGAATTTTATAGGGCTGACAGAAACCGAACTCAAATCCGGCGACTACGGTCTCAAATTCAATTTTGAATATGATTACTCTTCAGAATATCCGGAAGGCGTGGTATTCTCACAGAATCCTAAGCCTCCTAAATCAATCAAGGAAAACGGTACAATCACAGTAAAAATAAGCAAGGGTCCTCTTACATCAACACTGAAAGACCTTACAAATTATGCAAGAAGTGATGCAGAGGTAATTCTCGCGGATATGGATGTGAATGTTGAAATCATCACCGTTTCCAGCAAAACAGTAAAAATCGGCCACATTGTAAAGACAGAGCCTGCAGCAGGCACTACAATGACATCCGGTGATACAATTACTGTTTATGTTTCCAGAGGCAATGACGAGGACAAGAACAAAACATCTGTTCCTAACGTTGTAGGCCAGACCTCACTTGAAGATGCCAGAAAGGTACTGGCAAACAATGACCTGCGTGTGGGCAGCTACACATATCGTGAAAGCGACTCTCCTGAAGGAACTATCCTGGAACAGAGTCCTGCACCGGGCACAAAACTGATTGTTGGCGGCTCTGTAAACCTTGTTG
>JAFQAF010000068.1 GCA_017400025.1 Oscillospiraceae bacterium | reverse complement strand
ATATTCTTTGCCTTTTGATGAATAGCGGGCGTGGAAATCTTCCGGCACCTGCACAGCCTCCAGCACGCGGATATCCGGCGGCAGGTTGGCATTCAGAGCCAGGGGCAGGCGGTAGAGATTCAGCTGTTTTTCTGTTCTGAAACTGAGGCAGAATTCCTTTGCATGGACACCGCTGTCTGTACGGGAGCAGCCCTTTATGTCTGTGGGGTGGCCCAGGATTTTCAGCAGTGCTGTCTGGAAGGTGGCAAAGACTGTAGGCCGGTCATCCTGAATCTGGAAACCGCAGTAAGCAGTGCCGTCATAACACAGTTTTACAAGTACATTCACCTTAAATCACCCGTGGGAAAACAAATTTCATACCGATAATAACTGCAAAAATCACTGTACAGAGAACTGCGGAGCGGATGTCGCTGTCTGTGATTTTCAGATGGCGCAGGCGTGTACGGCCCTCGCCGCCGTGATAGCAGCGGCATTCCATAGCTGTGGCCAGTTCTTCCGCGCGGCGGAATGCTGAGATAAACAGCGGCACAAGAATAGGCACAAGAGCCCTGATTCTTTCCATAAGTGTGCCGGAATCCAGCAGAGCACCGCGGGATTTCTGTGCGTTCATAATTTTTTCTGTTTCTTCAATCAGTGTAGGAATGAAGCGCAGTGCAATTGTCATCATCATTGCCATTTCGTGCACAGGGAAATGGATTTTGTTCAGTGGCTTCATAACAGCCTCAAGACCGTCTGTAAGTGCGATTGTGCTGGTGGTGTAGGTAAGCAGGGATGTGCCGCTGATAAGGAACACGATTCTGCATATCATAACAATACAGAAGATAACTGCTTCCGGATAGATGGACAGTTTCCATATTGTCACCAGCGGAGTTGTGCCTTTGATAAAGAAAAGGTTAAGCACAACTGTGAAAAATATAAGGGGCATCATAGGCTTCAGGCTTTTCTGAAGCATTTTCAGAGGGATGCCTGCCACCTTGTACATAACCAGCACTATAAGGCCGGACATAACAAGGCCGGGAATATTTGTGGACATAAACAGCACCACAACATAAACCACTGTAAAAATGATTTTCAGTCTGGCATCAAGGTTGTGGACCGGACTTTTGCCCGGAAAATGCTGACCTATAGTAATGTCTTTAAGCATTTGTCTTTCCCTCCTTTTTTGCCTGTTTGTATTTCAGCAGCTGTTTCACTGCATAAGGGATGGTATAAACATCTGTGCCGATATCCACACCCATTTCTTTCAGTTTAAGGAACACCTGTGTGATATCCGGAATACCCAGACCCATGCGGGAAAGGTTTTCAGCATCCCGGAACACTTTTTCTGTGGTGTCGTAGTTGTAGACTTTGCCCTGCTCCATAACAAGAACTTTGTCTGCATAATTTGCAATATCTTCCATAGAGTGGGAAACCAGCACAACAGTGCTGCCGGTGGTCAGCTGATAGTTTTTCACCTGTGAAAGGATAAGCTCCCTGCCTTCCGGGTCCAGCCCTGCGCAGGGTTCGTCCAGTACCAGCACTTTAGGCATCATTGCGATAATGCCTGCAATTGCAATGCGGCGTTTCTGGCCGCCGGAAAGGTCAAAAGGAGAGCCTGCCAGCATTTCGTCTGAAATACCGCAGAATTTTGCAGCCATTTTCACGCGGCTGTCTGTCTCTTCCTCTGAAAGGCCCATATTTTTAGGACCGAAGGCAATATCCTTGTAGCAGGTTTCTTCAAACAGCTGGTATTCCGGGTACTGGAAAACCAGGCCCACGTTGAAACGCACCTGACGGATATCCTCCCATTCTGTCCACATATCCTTGCCGTCCAGAAAAATTCTGCCTGTCTGTGGCTTTGTAAGACCGTTGAAATGGCTGATAAGTGTACTTTTGCCGCAGCCTGTGTGGCCGATAACACCTACAAATGTGCCTTCTTCAATTTCCAGATTGATATTGTCCAGGGCTTTTGTTTCCCCCGGCATACCCGGATTGTATGTGTAGGAAAGATTTTCAATTTTAAGAATCGACATAACTATTCCTCCAGAAATCTGTAAAGCTGTGCGGCACATTCATCTATGGAAATGGCCTCTGTGGAAAGGCTGAAACCGTGTCTGTTGATTTCGTGTGCAAGCTCTGCTGTCTGCGGCACATCCAGGGCAAGGCTTTTCACCCAGTCTACCTGGGAGAAAATCTCTTTAGGTGTGCCTGTTTTTTCTATTTTGCCCTTGCTCATAACCACCACTCTGTCTGCCTGGGCAGCTTCGTTCATATAGTGGGTGATAAGCACAACTGTGATGCCGAAGTCCCTGTTCAGCTTTTTGATGGTTTCAATAACCATTGCGCGTCCGTAAGGGTCCAGCATTGCGGTAGGTTCATCCAGTACGATGCAGTCCGGGCGCATAGCGATGATGCCCGCAATGGCAACACGCTGTTTCTGGCCGCCGGAAAGCTGGTGAGGGCCTTTTTCGCGGTGCTGGTAGATACCGATGTCCTTCATGGCCCGGTCAATTCTTTCACGGATTTCCCGTGGGGGAACACCTATGTTTTCAAGGGCAAAGGCAACATCTTCCTCAACAACAGTGGCAACAATCTGGTTGTCCGGATTCTGGAAAACCATACCCACCTTCTGTCTGATATCCAGAAGCCTGTCCTCGTCCTTTGTGTTTATACCTTCAACTGTAACATCGCCTTTTTCAGGCACAATAATGGCGTTGAAAAGTTTGGCAAGTGTGGATTTGCCGCAGCCGTTGGAACCCAGCACAGCCACAAACTCGCCTTTTTCAATCTGCAGATTTATACCCTGCAGCGCCCAGTCATACTCGCTGTAGTATCTGAACCAGACGTTTTCTGCGGATAACATAATACTCATATTATTCATGTCCTTCTTTTTTCCAGAATGCGGTACTGCCGCAAGGCAGTGCCATACCTGTGGATTCTACCTTAAGACCGATTTCCTGGGCGGAAACCTTTCCTTTATATCTGTCTCTCATCAGCACATCCAGCATATATTCCATAACACTTGGGGAAACACCGGTAGTGTAGCTGTTTACAGCAACAAAGAGAGGGTCGTCAGAAAGAATCTGACTGCAAAGCTGCAGAAGCTGGAAAATATTGTCCTCAAGCTTCCACACTTCACCATTAGGGCCACGGCCGTAGCTTGGCGGGTCCATAATGATGCCGTCGTATTTATTGCCGCGGCGGATTTCGCGCTGTACAAATTTGATACAGTCGTCCACAATCCAGCGGATAGGCTTGTCACCCAGGCCGGAAAGCTGTGCGTTTTCCTTGCCCCAGGCAACCACGCCCTTGGAGGCATCCACGTGGCATACCTTTGCGCCGGCTGCTGCACAGGCCAGTGTGGCACCGCCGGTGTAGCCGAAAAGATTGAGAATATTCAGTTCCCTGCCTTCTTTTGCAATCATTTTTGCGTATTCATCCCAGTTTGTAGCCTGTTCCGGGAAGATGCCTGTATGCTTGAAGCCGGTCGGGGTAACCTTGAAAGTCATATTGTCATAACGGATATTCCATTCTGCAGGGAATTTTTTGCGGTATTCCCATTCACCGCCGCCTTTTGTGGAGCGGTGGTACACAGCGTGGGCTTTGTCCCACATAGGGCTGCGCTTGTCAAATTTCCACACTACCTGGGGGTCAGGGCGTACAAGTATCACGCCGCCCCAACTTTCCAGGCGGTAGCCGTCTGTAGCGTCCAGCAGTTTGTAGTCCTGCCATTTGTTTTCTGATCTCATTATAAGTTCCTTTGTATGTAAATTTAGGTTGTTTTGTGATTATGCAAGGCGTTCTCTGATTTTGTCTGCAATTTCTTCAGCTACTTTTGTGATAACGTCCATATCCTGGCCTTCCACCATAACGCGGATAAGAGGCTCTGTACCGGAAAGACGTACAAGAACGCGGCCTGCACCCATAAGCTGCTGCTGTTTGGATTCGATAAAGCCTTCGATATATTCGTCTGTCTTGTATTTTGCCTTGCCTTCTGCTGTTGTTTTAACGTTGATAAGCACCTGTGGGTATTTGGAAAAGCAGCCGTTGAAATCTGATGCCTTTTTGTCTGTTTCCTTTGCAAAATAGTTCAGCAGTCTTACAGCCGTCAGTTCGCCGTCACCTGTTGTGGCAAAGTCTGAAAGAATAACGTGACCGGACTGTTCGCCGCCCAGGTTGTAGCCTTTTGCCAGCATTTCTTCCAGAACGTATCTGTCGCCTACTGCTGTAACAGCAACGTTGATTTCCCTTTTCTTCATGTGGTTCATAAAACCGAGGTTGGACATAACTGTAGCCACAGCTGTATCCTGTGCCAGTTTGCCTTCCCATTTCATACGTGTGCCCAGGATTGCGATGATTTTGTCGCCGTCAATCAGTTCGCCTTTTTCATCAACCGCCAGGCATCTGTCAGCGTCACCGTCAAAGGCAATACCGCAGTCATAATCGCCGTTTTTCACCATTTCTGTCAGCATTTCCATATGTGTGGAGCCGCAGCCGGCATTGATATTTGTGCCGTCCGGGTCAACACCGATAAATGTGGCATCTACGCCCAGTTCTCTGAAAAGCATCGGTGCTGTGGCTGCAGCTGCGCCGTTTGCACAGTCAAACACAACCTTCATGCCTTTTACATCTGCTTCGCAGGCTGTTTTCAGGTGGTCCACATAATCTCTTACAGCTGTGTCTATTCTGCTGATTGTGCCCATAGCACCGCCTGTAACGTTTACCAGTTTTTCCGGTGTGTCCAGAATCAGTGCTTCGATTTCATTTTCCACGTCGTCCGGCAGTTTGTAGCCTTCACCGGAAAAGATTTTGATACCGTTGAATTCCATAGGGTTGTGGCTGGCGGAGATAACAACGCCTGCATCACAGCCGTATTTTTTCACCAGGTATGCAATAGCCGGTGTAGGCACAACACCTGCCAGCTGCACGTCAGCACCCACAGAGCAAAGGCCTGTTGCCAGTGCGCTTTCCAGCATATCGCCGGAAATACGTGTGTCCTTGCCGATGAGAACTGTAGGTTTGTGGTTTGTGTGGCCTGTAAGCACCTGTGCTGCTGCACGGCCTATATTAATTGCAAGTTCCGGTGTAAGTTCACTGCCTGCTACGCCGCGAACGCCGTCTGTACCAAAAAGTCTGCCCATAATTTTTCTCCTTGAAAATTAAAGTTTAAAGTTTGTTGTATTTATATCAGAACAGTTCAAGCCTGTTCAGAAGTGTCAGATTCAGAAATCCTCCAGAGACTGCTGTACTATGCCATTGTCCGGGGCATTGGGGTTTTTGAGCCCCAGATGCTGATACGCCAGGTTGGTAACGATTCTGCCGCGTGGTGTGCGGGACAGAAAGCCCAGCTGCATAAGGTAAGGTTCGCACACATCTTCCAGAGTGATAGCCTCTTCGCCTATGGCCGCCGCCAAAGTTTCCAGCCCTACCGGGCCGCCGGAGTACATATTGATGATTGCCCTCATAAGCGTGCGGTCCAGGTTGTCCAGGCCCAGGGAGTCTATTCCCATTCTGGCCAGGGATGCCATGGCTATATCGTAATCAATAATGCCGTTGCCTTTTATCTGCGCAAAGTCGCGTACACGGCGCAGCAGTCTGTTTGCCACACGCGGTGTGCCGCGGGAACATTTTGCCAGGGCGATTGCACCGTCGTGGGTGCAGTCTATGCCAAGGATACCTGCAGAACGCATAATGATTTTTGCCAGTTCTTCGTGGCTGTACATCTCCAGTTTCAGCTGTACGCCGAAGCGGTCACGCAGAGGGGATGAAATCTGCCCTGCCCTTGTGGTGGCGCCGATAAGTGTAAACTGCGGAAGATTGATTCTGATGGACTGTGCGGAAGGGCCTTTGCCTATGATGATATCCAGAGCAAAGTCTTCCAGTGCCGGGTAGAGCACCTCTTCCACCTGGCGGGACATACGGTGGATTTCGTCTATAAACAGCACGTCCCCGTCCTCCAGGTTTGTGAGGAGGGCTGCCAGGTCCCCCGGTTTTTCTATGGCCGGGCCGCTGGTCACGCGGATATTTACCCCCATTTCGTTGGCGATAACTCCTGCAAGAGTGGTTTTACCAAGACCCGGCGGGCCATACAGCAGTGTGTGGTCCAGTGCTTCACCGCGCATTTTTGCGGCCTGAAGATAGATTTCAAGGTTGTCCTTCAGTTTTTCCTGGCCTATATATTCGCTCAGCGATTTGGGGCGCAGGGAGTTTTCGTTTTCATTGTCTTCATTTATTGCTCGGGTGCTGACGAGTCTGTCAGCGTCCTGAAAACCGATTGTATTCATTACAGCTTACCTCCTGCAATAAGTTTGAGAGCCTGCTTGATAAGGGACTGAACATCCTGGTCAGCATCCAGCTTTGAAACAGCCAGTGCCGCCTGGCTCTGATTGTAACCCAGGGCCACCAGTGCGCTGATAGCCTGGCTCACCGCGCCTGCAGACTGCACCGCAGTGCCTACACTGCCCATTTCAACACCTGCAATGGAATCGTTGGAGAATTTGCCCTTCAGCTCCAGCACAATTCTCTGTGCCACCTTGGGGCCTACGCCGTTTGCTGCCGTGAAAGCTTTGTAGTCGCCGGTTGTCACAGCCAGGGCCACTTTCTGTGGTGAAAGTACAGACAGTATGGAAAGGCCGGCCTTTGGGCCTACGCCGGAAACAGAGATAAGAGTTTTGAAGGTTCTCTGCTCTGCCCTGTCCGCAAAGCCGTACAGGTCAAGGGCGTCTTCCTTTACGGAAAGATATGTGTAAAGGGTGCATTTTTCGCCGGTTTCCGGCAGGACACCCTGCACTGTGGACGGCACTGAAAGCACAAAGCCCACGCCCTGCACATCCAGTACAACAGTATCAAGATTTTTTTCCTGTAAAATACCTGTAAGACTGTAAATCATAATGTTTTTCCTATCTGTGTGAATAATTTGGAGCGGTAAGAGTAGCCGTGACATATTGCCACTGCCAGCCGGTCTGCGGTATCGTCCGGCTTTGGCACTTTTTCAAGGCGGAGAATACGCTTTGTCATATCCTGCACCTGGGTTTTAATGGCCTTGCCGTAGCCGGTAACAGACTGTTTTATCTGAAGCGGTGTGTATTCATAAACCGGTATGCCGTTCTGTGCCGCCGCAAGTAGGATAACCCCCCTGGCCTGGGCCACCTGGATAACGGTTTTCTGGTTTGTGGTAAAAAACAGCTTTTCTATGGCAAGGGCATCCGGTTTTGTACGTTTTATAACATCGTCCACTCCCTCATACACTTCCATAAGTCTGTGCTGGAAATCCGTGTGTGGCTCGGTGGTTACTGCCCCGAATTCCAGCGGATAAAATTTGTTTTTTTCATATTCCAGCACCCCGTAGCCCACTATCGCATAGCCCGGGTCTATACCAAGAATTCGCAAATAAACACACCTTTCCATATTACTTATAATTAAACTAATTAATTATAGCATATTTACACTGTAAATGCAAAATATATTATCCCCGTATATCGTTTTCAGCAAAAGTATCAAAAAAAAATTATTTTTAAGCAAAATCACTATAAAAAACAAGAAAATTCTCCGTTTTATACGAAAAAAACTTGATTATACTAAGAATAAGTAGTATTATAAGGTGTAAATGTTTTGAAACAGTGAACTTTTTAAATATAGCGGAGGTAATATGAGAAGAGAAGATTTAAGAAATATTGCTATCATCGCACACGTTGACCACGGTAAAACTACACTGGTTGACGGCATGCTGAAACAGAGCGGTACTTTCAGAGAAAATCAGGTTGTAAACGACAGAGTTATGGACTCCGGTGATATCGAAAGAGAAAGAGGTATCACAATCCTGGCCAAAAACGCTTCCTTCACCTACAACGGTGTAAAGGTAAACATTGTTGATACTCCTGGCCACGCTGACTTCGGCGGCGAAGTTGAACGTGTACTGAAAATGGTAGACGGCGTGCTGCTGCTGGTTGACGCTGCAGAAGGCCCGATGCCACAGACACGCTTTGTTCTGGAAAAGGCTCTGGCACAGAATCTTTCAATTGTTATCATTGTAAATAAAATAGACCGTCCGGACGCACGCATCAAGGAAATCATTGACGAAATCCTGCTGCTGCTTATGGACCTGGGCGCAACAGACGAACAGCTGGACAGCCCTATGCTGTTCTGCTCCGGCCGCGAAGGCATTGCAAACTATTCACCTGAAGTACGCGGCACAGACTTCAAGCCAATCTTCGATACAGTGCTGGAATACATCCCTGGCCCTGAAGTTGCTCCTGAAGAACCATTTTCAATGCTGGTTTCCAACATTGACTATAACTCCTTTGTTGGCCGTACAGCTATCGGCCGCATTGAAAAAGGCAGCGTAAAAGTTGGCCAGGAAGTAGTGGTATGCGACTGGCATGATGAAACTGTACGCCGCCGCGGCAAAATCACAGCTCTGTATGCTTTTGAAGGCACAAACAGAGTGGCTGTGGATACTGCATCCAGCGGTGACATTGTAATCGTATCCGGTCTGGAAGATGTAACAATCGGCAACACAATCTGTGCACCTGACTGTGTACAGCCGCTGCCATTTGTTGCTATCGATGACCCAACAGTTGAAATGACATTTGCTGTAAACGATTCACCTTTCGCAGGCAAGGAAGGCAAGTTTGTAACAAGCCGCCAGATCCGTGAAAGACTGCAGAGAGAACTTCTGAAGGACGTTGCACTGAAAGTGGAAGATTCCACAAGCAGCGAAAGCTTCAAGGTAATGGGCCGCGGTGAAATGCATCTTTCCATCCTCATTGAAAACATGAGAAGAGAAGGCTATGAATTCCAGGTATCCCCACCAAGAGTTCTGATGAAGGAAGAAGACGGCAGAAAACTGGAACCATACGAACACGTGGTTATCGACGTACCTGTTGATTTCCAGGGCAGCGTTATTGAAAAACTGTCCAGCCGCAAAGCTGAACTTATCAATATGGCACCACAGGGCGACAGCCGTATGAGAATTGAAATGAAAATTCCTTCCCGCGGTCTGTTCGGCTACAGAAGTGAATTCCTGACAGATACAAAGGGTTCCGGCGTTATGAACACAATCTTTGACGGCTACAGAGATTACTGCGGCGAACTGCCTACAAGAAACACAGGTTCCCTGATTGCATTTGAAACAGGCACATCCATCACTTACGGCCTGTACAATGCACAGGAACGCGGCGTGCTGTTTATTGAAGCAGGCGTGCCTGTATACGCAGGTATGGTTGTTGGCTACAGCCCAAAATCCGATGACCTGACAGTTAACGTTTGCAAGACAAAACATCTGACAAACACACGTGCTTCCGGTTCTGACGATGCACTGAGACTTATTCCTCCTAAAAAGATGAGTCTGGAAGAATGTCTGGAATTCCTTGCTCCGGATGAACTGGTTGAAGTTACACCAAAGAGCCTGAGAATCAGAAAAGCAATTCTTGACCACGCAGAAAGAGCAAGAATTATCTCCCGTGCAAAAAAAGGCAAATAGTATAATGAAATCCCGGTTTTACACCGGGATTTTTTGTTTTTTATGGCGGCAATATTCTGTTGCAAATTGTATTGCATCAATATATAATCATAATAAAAAGAAAGTACGGGGAAACTGTTATGACAGCTGCAGAACTTATAAAAGAAGCAAAAAAAGCAAGGGAAAGAGCGTACACCCCATATTCAAAATTTATGGTGGGGGCCGCATTGCTTACCAAAGACGGCAAAGTATACCACGGCTGCAACATTGAAAATGCAGCATACACCCCCACAAACTGTGCCGAAAGAACAGCTTTTTTCAGAACAGTTTATGAAGGCGAAAGAGAATTTGCCAAAATTGCTGTGGTGGGCGCACCTGCCGGTATGGAGGCAGACCTGCTGACAGCACCCTGCGGCGTGTGCAGACAGGTGATGATGGAATTCTGCAATCCGGAAGAATTTGAAATAATAATGCCGGACGGCAAGGGCGGATTTATAGAAATTCTGCTGAAAGACCTGGTTCCATACGGCTTTGGCCCGGACAATCTGAAATAAAAACACATAAACAATAAAAACCAAACAATAACAGCCAGACCGCAACCCGGCCCGGCTGTTTTTTACTGTAAAATTTAAACGAATATTTGTTTTTATGTGGGGAGAAGTGGGTATTATCAACTGTCAGAAAAATTGATATTTACTTTGTCAATATCTTTTTGGTTTCAGCCATATCATGTTCAATCAACGGACGCATACTATCTTTATATTTTGACAAATCAGCTTTACAAAAACATTCTATTATTCTTGGAATGTATTCTGGTCTTGCCTTTCCAACCTGCGCCAACCCCTTTATACACTGTCTGGCTGTAATCGGTTTTTCGTCTGTAACATGGGCAAGATACTCATCAAGAATCACATCAAAATAATTTTCCTTGTCCCATTGTACATTGGCTGCAATAATATTCAATGCACGATTTCTTACATATGACTTTGGATGATTAAGTAAAGAAGCAAAAGTGTTGAAGTGTTCATACCAGACATCAGTATCCTGACTTTCGGAGATGATTTTATCAGCAAAGGCACAGGCATCTTTATCATCTTTTGCTGTTAACATTGAAATTATTTCATTCATAGAAATACGCCTCCAAATTGTTGTTCATCTATTCACAAAATTCAAATTTTCCTAACTGATTCCATACTATCACAATTTTACATATAACACAATAAAAGGCACAGCAATATGCTGTGCCTTTTGCTGTATTGTCTGTAATTATCAGTAGTTGTTGCCTGCGTCTGCGCCGTTGAGGATTCTGATAGCTGAGGATGTGCCCAGTCTGTCTGCACCCAGAGCGATGAATTTTTCCATATCATCTCTTGTGCGGATGCCGCCTGCAGCCTTGATTTTGCATTTGCCTTCGCAGTGTTTTGCAAACAGTTCAATATCGTGGAAAGTTGCACCTGCTGTGGAGAAGCCTGTGCTGGTTTTGATATAGTCTGCGCCGGCGTCTGTAACACAGTGGCAGAGAGCGATTTTTTCTTCGTCTGTCAGCAGGCAGGTTTCGATGATAACCTTCAGGATTTTGTCACCTACAGCCTGTTTTATCTGTCTGATTTCCTCTGTGATATATTCAAAATCGCCGTCTTTTGCACGGGAGATATTTATAACCATATCCACTTCCTGTGCACCTTTTTCAATGGCGTCCTTTGCTTCAAAAACCTTTGCGGCAGTTGTCATTGCGCCCAGAGGGAAACCGATAACTGTACATACCGGGATTTTGTCCCCCATTATGGACACAGCATATTCAATATAGCCCGGATTGATACAGATAGATGCTGTATTGTTTGCCATAGCTTCTTCGCATATACGTTTTATATCTGCTTTTGTGGCATCAGCCTTCAGCAGTGTATGGTCAACTCTTGCAAGTATTTCCTGATTTGTCATAATAACCTCCATAATAAGCGTTTAAGCCCGTTTTACCTATATATTACCACACAAATTTGCACCTGTCACTACTTTAAGGCAGAAATGAGCCTGGCTATATTGTCCAATGTGATTTCCAGATTAGCGTGGGCATTTTCTGCCGCCTGCTCAAAAGGCACCGGCTGCAGGTTGGTGGTGAACACCGCTGTGAGCCCCTGGCTGTAGGCCGGTTCAAAACCTGGCAGTGCACTGCCCACAACAGCTATGACAGGCACAGCTTTTGCACGGCGTGCAATACCCACAACTGCTTTGCCGGAAAGGGACTGGCTGTCTATCCTGCCTTCACCGGTGATGATAAGGTCCGCATCTTTTATTTCGCTGTCAAAACCGACTTCGTCAAGTATCAGATTGACGCCCCGTTTCAGACTGCCGCCCAGAAAAGCGCATATACCAAAGCCCATACCCCCTGCCGCACCTGCACCGGGCACAGTGCTGTAATCAGCGCTGAGAATGCCTGCAGACAGGCCGGCCAGATATTCAAGGTTTTTATCCAGTAGTTTTACCATCGTTTCGTCTGCACCCTTCTGTGGTGCAAAAATATATGCAGCACCTTTTTCACCATACAGAGGGTTGTCTATATCGCACATTGCAAGTATCTCTGTATTTTTCAGCAATTTTTCTGCCTCTGATACATCAAAGGAAGCTATGCGGTCCAATGTACCCCCTGCCGGGATAAATTCTGTACCGTTTTTATCATAGAATTTCACCCCAAGGGCTGCAGCCATACCTGTGGCCGCATCATTTGTACTGCTGCCGCCCAGGCCGATAATGATTTTCTCTGCACCGTTTTCCACAGCGTGTTTCACCATCTGGCCCACACCGTAGGTAGTGGTGACAGAAGGGTTTTCCCTGCCTTTTGCGGCAGGCAGAGAGGCACACATCGCCATTTCCATAACTGCAGTTTCACCTTTTACTGCATAATATACCGGTTTTTCTTCCATAAAGGCGTTCATTGCCACTGTGTCCACACGGGTGTAGCCCTCCATCTGCAGAAAGCAGTCTGTAGTGCCTTCACCCCCGTCTGCCAGAGGTAGGGAAACAGTATTGCACCGTGGAAAATATTTTTTCAGTACGGCAGATGCAATACTGCAGAACTGCCCGGCTGTGACTGTGCCTTTGAAAGAATCGGGAATAAGGATAATCTTTTTCATAACAAACACCTCAATAATACAGTCCGGCCAGCATCAGTACCAGAGAAATCCCGGCTATCAGAAGAAGCACATTAAATCCTGAAGGATCTTTT
>JAFQAF010000067.1 GCA_017400025.1 Oscillospiraceae bacterium | reverse complement strand
TTTTTTCAAAAATCAGAAACGACCCCCATTACCACCCGGCAAAAGCCACTGTGCTGGCCTTTGCCATAGCACTGGAGCTGTCTCTTGAAGAAACTGAACAGCTGCTGAAAAAGGCGGGGTATGCGCTGTCCCATTCAGACAGGGCAGACCTTATAATAGAATATTTTATAGTCAGCGGCAATTACGATATCTTCCGGATAAACGACGCCCTTTACAGATTTGACCAGCCTCTGCTGGGTGTGTAAAATGTCGCCCTGCAGGCGACCAATCCCGCAGAAATATCCCCTATAATACAGGTGTAAACAGAAAACACCGGCTTATGTGAATAAAAGGAGGATATTTATGAATAACAATCTTACAGAAATGGTATTTATTCTGGACTGCAGCGGCTCAATGCAGGGTATGGAATCAGATGTTATCGGCGGCTTCAACTCACTTATAGAAAAACAGAAACAGCTGGAAGGGGATGCAGTGGTGTCCACAGTGCTTTTCAGCAATGACAGCACAGTAATCCACGACAGGCTGCCTTTGGCAGATGTGCCGGCCATGACACACCGGGACTATACCGCCTGCGGCAGTACAGCCCTGCTGGACGCCATCGGCGGCGCTGTAAAGCATATACAGACAGTCCACCGCTACATCCGCAAAGAAGACCTGCCACGGCAGACCATTGTGGCCATCAATACAGACGGCATGGAAAACTCCAGCCGCAGCTACACCTATGAAAAGGTGAAAAAGATGATTGTCCGCCGGCAGGAGGACCTGGGCTGGCAGTTCATCTTTATGGGCGTGGATATGGACGCCTTCGCCACCGGCGCCAGCCTTGGAATCAGACCGGAAACCACAGTGCGCAAGGAACGCACCCGGGGCGTGATGTACTGCATCAATGACGAAATGGATATGATGATTTCTTCCATGAGGGCGAAAAAATAATAACAGCAGTTTATACAACCGGTCTGCAATATAAAAAAGGCACTGCTTTATGCAGTGCCTTCAGTGTTTTATCAGTATTGTATTGTGCAGGTATCGCTTTACAGTGCCTTGCCGTCTATATATCTGGCGGTGATGTTTCTGTCGTCGCCTATGTAGCAGAAACGTTCCACTCTTTCGGCCGGTGTCAGTGCTATGCCCTTGTCTTCCAGACCGTCCAGCACTATGGCGTTGAAGTGGTAGCCCGGCTCAAGAGAACCTATTCTGCCAAACACACTGCCGCCCACCTTTGTGGCACAGTAGAATGCATTGGCAAAGTTGATTGTCCTGCTTTCTTCCGGTTCATAGAATTCCTTCAGCTTGGACAGCTGTACTGCCCTGGCTATCTGTCTGTATACAGCCAGATGGTGGCCGCCGCCTACGTCACTGCCCAGGGAAATATCTATATCTCTGTCCTGCAGTGCGGCCAGCGGCATAATGCCGGCAATTACGTTGGTGGTGGCATCCGGGCAGTGTACAGCCACAGCGCCGTGCTTTTTCATAATGCGCACATCTTCGTCAGTAGGGAAGATTACGTGTGCCAGCACCACCGGGCCGTGGTCCATCAGTCCGGCACGTTCATATATTTCAGCATCGGAACCGTGGTCCGGGAACAGTTTCAGCGCTTCGGCTGCATCCCATTTTGATTCCACTATATGTGTCTGCAGTCCCACTTTGTATTTTTCTGCCAGCCTGCCCAGGCCGGTTATCAGTTCCTGTGAGCAGGTAGGTGCAAATCTCGGTGTGATAATAGGCTTTACTGTGGTGCAGTCTGTGTGTTCTGCCAGATACTTTTCTGTTTCAGCCAGGGATTCCTCTGTGGTTTCACACAGGTAATCCGGGCTGCCCATATCCATATTCACCTTGCCCACATAGCCGTACAGCCCTTTTTCTTCCATCTTTTCAAACAGATAGTTGGTGGCAGGGCGATGTATTGTGGCAAAAATGCTGGCGTGGAAAGTACCGTGAAGAATCAGCTCATCCACAAATGCATCATAGGTATCCTTTGCATAGTCCAGGTCTGCAAATTTTGCTTCCTGGGGGAAGGTGTAGTCATTCAGCCAGTTGTACAGCAGGCAGTCCATGCCCAGCCCTCTTTCGGTATACTGGGATGCGTGCACGTGCAGGTCAGAAAAAGCAGGTATAATCACACCTCTGCCGTGGTCTGTCACCGGCACACCCCGGTATTTTTCCGACACTGTGTCATATATGCCCTCCACTTTGCCGTCCTCTACCACTATATAGCTGTCTGTAAAGCTTTTCAGTGTGTCCCTGTCTGCGGAATAAAGTATGTCGCCGTGATGAATCTGTACTGCCATAATATCCTCCGGATTTATATTGGTATTTCTTTTTTCAGTATAGCATAAAATTTCCCCCGGTCAAACAGCTTTTATCCTTTTGCACAGATTATTGTAATTGTGCAGCCAAAAATATATAATATAACGTATAAAACAGCAGGGGGATACAACAATGGACAAAAGACTTGAAAAACAGATGACATTTGCCCTTGAAATAGACAAAGAGAAGAATATTTTCCGCCAGACACATCTTTCCGGCCACGGCAGGCAGGAAAACGATGCAGAACACGCCTGGCACATGGCCATAATGGCATACCTCATGCGTGAACACTCCAACGAAAAGGTGGATATAGCCAGGGTTATGCTTATGTGCCTGATACACGATATTGTGGAGATAGACGCCGGGGATACCTATGCCTATGACGAGGTGAACCTGAAAACCCAGAAAGCCCGTGAAGACGCCGCAAAGGAAAGGATTTTTTCCATTCTGCCGGATGACCAGAAGCAGGAGATGATAGCCCTTTTTGACGAATTTGAAGCCTGTGAAACACCGGAAGCAAAGTTTGCCCGTGCAATGGACAACCTGCAGCCCCTTATCCTCAACCACTCCAACGGCGGCGGGGACTGGCGCAGCCACGGTGTAAGCGCAGGGCAGGTTTACGGCCGCCAGAAAAGAACAGCACTTGGCAGTGAAAAAATATATGCTGTCACCGATGCGATAATACAGGAAAATATCCGCAAGGGCAATATAAAGGAATAATCCCTGCCGGGCTGTGCTGTATGCACCGCCCGGTTTTTTTGTACGGCCGGCTGTGCCGCATTGTACACCGTTCAATCTGCCGCCGCTGTGAAAAACAGCCGGCAAAAGGGCAATACGGCATAAAGTAAAACCCACTCTACTTTCCGCAGGTTGCCGGCATTTGCCGGCCATAGTATAATTACGGCAAAGGAAAAGGAGGGACAGTATGGGATATATACAGGGCGCAGTTATAAAACAGCTGCGTGAAAACATAAACCTTACCCAGAAACAGCTGGGTGAAATACTGAATATCAGCGACAAAACCGTCTCCAAATGGGAGACAGACAAAGGCCTGCCGGACATCTGCCTTGTGGAAGAACTGGCGGCGGCACTGGGGGTTTCCATTGCAGAGCTGTTCGCAGGGGAAAAACAGACAAACAGCAACCGCAGTGCCAATATGCGGCGCACAAAGTTTTATGTCTGCCCGGTCTGCGGCAATATCATTGCATCGGTGGGCAAAGGCAGTTTTTCCTGCTGCGGGATAACCCTGCCAGCCCTTGAAGCAGAGGAAGACGATGACCATATCATAAATATAGAAATAGTGGATGATGAGTATCACGTTTTCTCATCCCACCCCATGACCAAAAAGCATTATATTTCATTTATAGCCTATGTAACCGGCAGCACCACAGAAATTGTGAAGCTCTATCCGGAGCAGGATATCTCCGTCCGTCTGCGCAAAAAAGGCCACGGCCGTATATATATGTACTGCTGCCGCCACGGCCTGTATTCCCGCAGGGTGTAAACCGCAGCCGGCAGACAATGTTGCAGGTGTACACAGCAGTGTGCCGGTATAAATACGGCATCAGCCTTCGCACTCTGTGGCGTTATATGCGGCACTTACAGCAAAAAACAGCCGCCCGGCTTTGGGGCGGCTATATGTTTCCTGTTTTCATTTACGGCTGTTTTATAAAGC
>JAFQAF010000066.1 GCA_017400025.1 Oscillospiraceae bacterium | reverse complement strand
ATTACAGCCGGTGCAAATATGGCAGGTGCTGTTGCCAGCTTTGAAGGCAACTTTATGCACAACATCACGCATTTTATGGATATGGACTTTATCGGATTTGGCGACAACCGACTGACAGGACAGGTAGTGACCAGCGGTCACATTGACAAAGGCCTGTATGTTGAAGCAGTTATTGGTGAAAATGGGCTGGCAGGTGTGAATATTTTGGATAACTACCGTATCAGCGGCACAGTTAAAAACTATCTGTACAGAATAATCGAAGGCAAAAACACCACATTGTCACCAATTCAGAAAGGTATACTTATCAAAGAAGGGTTAAGACCATCATTTATAGAAAAAATGGAGGGAAAAGCTAATGTCAAATAATATAGATTATCTGAAAGGCAAAGTTCCCGGCGAAGAAAGCGGCATAGAAATACGCCATTCTGTGTGCGATATCTGTACGCCTGGTATGCACTGCGGGTTGGATGTTTATGTGAAAGACGGCAAAATCATTAAAGTTGAAGGCACAAAGGAACATCCGCAGAACAAAGGTAAATTATGTACCAAAGGTGCCGCCAACAGACAGTATCTCTACAGGGAAGACAGACTGCTGACACCGCTGAAACGTGTTGGAGAAAGAGGCGAAGGCAAGTTTGAGCCAATCAGCTGGGAAGAGGCTATTGATACAATTGCAGAGAAACTGATGGGTATAAAAAACAAGTACGGTCCTGACCGGGTGGCTTTTTACTCCGGCTACAGCAAGTGGTATCGCTTTATGTTCCGACGTTTTGCAAACGCCTTTGGCACACAGAACTATGGCACTGAATCATCCAGCTGCTTCACCAGTGGTGTTATGGCATGGCAGACAATCGCCCAGCATCATATGCTGCAGGATATGGCCAATACCGATCTGTTTATAGGCTGGGGCACAAACAGTTATTTCTCCCGCTTCCCTATGGTGGGCGGTATGGAAAAAGGCAAAGAACGCGGTATGAAGCTGATTATAGTTGATCCGCGTATCACACCTACCACAAAACGCCTGGCAGATCTGCATCTGCGCCCGCATTTGGGCACAGACGGCGCGCTGGCCTTATCCATTGCCAATGTACTTATCAGCAATGGCTGGATTGATAAGGAATTTATCGAAAAATACGTTTACGGCTATGAAGAATATGCAGCCTATGTTGCACAGTTCCCACCGGAAAAGGGTCAGGAACTGACAGGTGTACCAGCTGCTGACATTATAAAAGCTGCTGAAATGATTCACCAGGCCGGCAGCTGCTGTATTACAGAAAGTTCTGCACCTATGGGACACCATACAAACGGCATGCAGAACTACCGCGCTATAATGTCATTGCTGGTTATCACCGGCAATTTTGACAAAAAAGGCGGCCAAAAACCTATCACACACACCTTTATGGAACGTGACTGTGGTTTTGCCACAAGAGAAGAACACTTTATGGATGAAAAATATCCTCACAACGGCAAACCTGCTATAGGTGCAAAAGAACACCCGCTGTGGTATGAACTGCGCGGTGATATGCAGGCAAATGATCTGGCGTTCAATATACTGCGTCAGGATGAAGAATCAGTAAAAGCTATATTTGCATTGGGTATGAATTACAGAATGTTTGCAGGTGACAACAACTATCTGGAAGCTTTCAAAAAGCTGGATTTTTTTGTTGATGTAGATCTGTTTATGACCGATACAGCTAAATGGGCAGATATCGTGTTGCCGGCATGCACATCCATGGAACGAGGCGAACTGAAAACCTATCCAGGCCAGTTTATATGGTATACAAATCCTGTTGTCGAACCGCTGGGAGAAGCAAAATCTGACTGTGATATTCTTTCACTTTTGGCAAACAGAATGGGTATGGACGACGAGCTGCTGTGCGGCGGATACGAAAAATGTATTGAATATATTATTCAGGATCTGCCGGTTACAATAGATCAGCTGAAAGCGGCCCCTCATCCGATAAAGCTGCAGGGTATACCGCCATATCGCTATGGCAGCACTTTGGAAAAAGGCTTTGATACTCCTACCGGCAAACTGGAACTGTATTCAAAACTGATTGCAGACAACCCGCAGTGGGGACTGGATGCACTGCCTACATATACACCTCCATTCAACCCGGATAGAGAAAAATACCCGTTCCTGCTGTGTGCAGGCACACGTATTCCAAATGCATTGCACTCACGTCTGCATGATATGCCGTGGGAAAGACACCTTCTGCCTGACCCATCAGTAGAAATGAGCATGGAAGACGCAGACGAATATGGTATTGAACTGGGTGACGATGTTGAAATTGTAACAAATATCGGATCACTTACTTTCAAAGCTATTCCAACAGCCACTGTACAGAAAGGCGAAGTATTTATATATCACGGTTACCGCGAGCTGGACATCAACAGTATTCTGGATGGTACAAATCTTGATCCATATACAGGATTTCCGGCATACCGCAGTGCTTACTGTTACATCAGGAGGAAATAAAAATGGCATTGAAACTTGAACTTGATATATCCCGCTGCTGTGCCTGCGGTGCATGCGCTGTTGCCTGTATGGACCAGAACGATATAGATCTTTCCACAGGTGTGCGCCCATTCAGAATGGTGTTCAGACAGGAAACAAGAGATCTGGGCCTGATTGAATATTATTCAATGTCCTGTATGCACTGTGACAACGCACCTTGTGTAACTGCCTGTCCATCCGGCTGTCTGTACAAGGATACTGAAACTGGACTGACACTGTTCAACACTGAATACTGCATCGGATGCCACAGTTGCGCAATGGCTTGTCCTTTTGGCGCACCAACGTTTGGTCCTGACGGCAAAATGAAAAAATGTGACGGCTGTATCAACCGTATCAGAGCAGGGCTGGAACCTGCCTGTGTACGTGGCTGTTCCTTTGGCGCGCTGATGCTGGTTGATGATAAAAACAACCCTGTTCCGGAAGATGTTTCACTGGTAAAACAGTGCCGGCAGCTGGCAGAAAGTCAGAAATAATAAATCTTACAATTTAATATTGTATTTCGAGCATACAGGCCTACAGCCTTTGCCATGGCCTGTATGACGAAGCTGTTAATTCAGCTTCCGGGGTGAAGAAGGAAACAACTTCGCCTTCCCGCATTATGCAATTTGAAAAGAAATACCGCAGGCCTTTCGATGAAAGGTCTGTTTGGGCATATCTTTTCAGGATATGCCCGTTTATTTTGGAGATTGAAATGAAAAAACAACATTTTACAACATATGAAATATGCCTTATGGCCTTTCTGGCAGTGTTGGGTATATTTATAAAACCACTGGTTTCACCGGTATTCAATCTGTTGACGGATTTCATAAGAATTCCCGGTGGCAGTGTAACAGCAGGCTTCAGTATGCTGTTTATAGTTTTCGGTGCTGCATATATACAGAAAAAAGGCACCGGGGCACTAATGGGACTGGTGCAGGCGGTTATTTCACTTGGCTCAGGCATTTCTGCCACAGCAGGTATACTTGTGTTTATAACCTATACCCTGCCAGGGGTAGCTATAGATATAGTACTGTATAGTAGTATATCTGCCAGATTGCCTATGCAGCAGCGCATGTCGCTGGCTGGTGCTATGGGTGTGCTGGCAGGGGCTGCATTTACCAACATACTGTATTTTCATCTTTCAGTCATACCTTTTGTTCTGTTTTATATCTTTGGTATTCTTTCAGGTGCATTTGGTGGATATATCGCATATGAAATCATGGAAAGACTTCCACAGCCAATGAAAAACAAGAGGTAATAATTATGAAAAACAAGAAAAGCATATGGATGATTATACTGCTTGCTATAGTTACAGCACTTATATTTATCAACAGAAACTCTGTAAAAAAGCAGGAAGAAATGGCAAATGCAAAGCAGCTGCAGATAGTAGTGAATGATGAAGAAAAAGTGTATTACTACAGCGAAGAAGCTGACAGTTACACCACATTTGACACACAGATGAAACGTAGAAACGGCGAAGTGACCGACAGAAATTACAGCGGTATTCAGTTGAAAGATATTCTGTCTGATATGGGTATTGCCCTGACAGAATCAACTGTAATAAGCGCAGTATGTGCTGACCAGTATGCTGTACAGTTTACATATGATGAATTAATGGTCGATAAAAACGTGTATATCATCACACAGGAAAATGGTCAGCCTTTACCACAGGAAAGCGGTAGCTTTATGCTGGTGGTAAATATGGATGAATTTTCCACACGCTGGGCCAAAAATGTAGTGATGGTAAAAATACAGTGAAAAATCAGATAATTATAACTCAGGATGGCGTACAAAAAAAATATCACAGCAGAATCGCATATGATAAAGAGAAGTATGTTCTGAACCTGTTAAAAGGCTATGATATATGCCCTGAATTGCTGGCCAGTGGTGAAAAAACTTCAATGTTAAGTTTCATTGACGGGTACATACTGGCAGATATAACTGATGATAAAAATATGCTGTTTCCGGCTTTTGAAAGGGTTGTTGATTTTGTGCAGGAGTTTAACAGGCTGACCGAAAACATTGTACTGGATGATATCAATCTGAAAAACTTTATTCTGTCAGGCAACAGAATCTATGGCATAGATTTTGAAAGCTGGCATTATGGCGACAGCACTGACAACTATTCAGCTGTACTGGCCATGATAGAAACAGCATATTTCAGCAATACAGATGAAAAAATCCGTTTATATACTCATATTGAAAACTATATAACAGATAAAACCGGATTGGACAGACAGATATTTTCGGATAAAGCAACTGAAATAACCACAAGTATTATGCTGCGCCGAAACGCCATGAAAAACATAAGGCAATGTGACTGCGTGATAATTGCAGGCGGAAAATCAAGCCGTATGGGTAGACCAAAGGGATTGCTGAATTACAATGGCTATACCTTTATTGACCATATAATTTACAACTCAGCTGTTTTTGATATTCAGTATATTTCAGCCAATGATAATACCTACAGCAGATTTGGCCGTGAACTGATAGGGGACAAAGTAAAAGATACAGGCCCGCTGGGAGCCATTTATTCTGCTCTGGACAGATGTGAAAAAGAGTATGTATTTTTTATACCTTGTGATATGCCATTTGTAAATGAAGAAAGTATTTTTCAATTGTTTGACAAAATGGACACAGGTGCTGATGCTATAATCTTTTCAGCAGACGGGCGCATGTTCCCTACTGTGGGCATATACAAAAAAATTGTTCTGCCTCAGGTGAAAAAGCAGATAAACAGCGGTAATTACCGACTGATGGAGTTGCTGAACAGTGTGAATACGCGGTACGTTGAAGCAAAATATCCGCAACAGTTTAAAAATATAAACACCCCACAGGATTATAGCAAGATATAAATAAAAGACGAGGTATCGCTACCTCGTCTTTTATTTTGAAAATATTATTTCTGACTTTTTACCAGCTGGTCACACTGATATATAAGTGAATTTTCCGGTGTAACAGGATTTTCGTCATCAACAATTTTCAAAGCACGGAAGAAACAAGCCTGAACACAGGCCGGTTGCAGACCAGCTTTGATTCTGTCATAACAGCCATCACATTTGGTCATTTTATCATCTTCGCCAAAAGTTGGTGCACCGAACGGACAGGCCATAGCACAGCTATGACAGCCAATGCAGTTGGTGTTGTCATACAGGGTAAGACCGGTTTCCTTATCCTTATAAAGGACGCCGGACGGACAGGCTGTAACACATGGGGCATTTTCACAGTGCATACATGCAATGGAATAATATTCAATGGATGCACCCTGGTTGAATTCCTGTCTGAAGACTGTTCTGTATGGTCTGACACCTGTTTTAAGATCAATATCGTTCTGGTCCATACAGGCAATTGAACATGCGCCGCAGGCACAGCAACGTGAAATATCCAGTTCTACTCTTTTAGCCATCAGTCAACCCTCCTTATTGTGCAGTAAACGCTGCGGTATGCAGGATAGCCTGAATACGGGTCGCAGATTTCTAGGTATGGGATAATGCTGTTTATATCTCTTTCAGGATAACCATGGTAAACAAACAGCTGGCCCTGTTTTACCGTGTGTGTAGGGTTTGCCTTGAATGTAAGGCTGCCGATAGATGTAACAATTTCAACATCATCACCATTTTCTATCCCCAGTTTTTCGCAGTCTTCCGGATTGATTTCCACTGTAGGATCCGGCAGAAGGCTGCGCTGCCATGGACTTCCGTGAAGGCGTGAATGCAGCACATTTGGCAAGCGCGCACCTGAACACAGCATAAACGGATATTTTTCGGGGTCTGGGTTAATCGGTGGTGTATAGCTTGGCAGCGGATTCAGGCCCCATTCCGGATGAGCACCGATAACTTCACTGTAAAGTTCAATTTTTCCCGTTGGAGTGCGCCAACCGTTTTCCATATACCACTTGCCATCTTTTACACCTACTCCGTCAATTTTGATTACGTCATCACTGGCCATAACCATGTCCAGGTCAACAGGCAGATCGCGCAGTATGTATTTTACAGCATTTTCATAGCCGGAACAGAGTACAGGGTCATCAATACCCATTACATTGGCCAGTTCAGTAATGATGTCAACATCACGTTTGCTTTCGCCCAGTGGCTGTACAACAGGTTTTGTGTACATAATATGAGCACCGGGATAGCCTTTGAATTCGCTGCGTTCCAGGGATGTACAGCAAGGCAGTACAATATCCGCCCATTTGGCACTGTCTGTCATAAACAGGTCAACGTCAACAAAAAAGTCCAGTTTTTTGAATGCTTCCAGTACTTTGCCGTCTTCAGCAAACATGCGATAGTTCATGCCGTGAGCATAAAGAGCCCTGATAGATTTTTCATCCTGATTCAGGATATTCTGTGCCAGGTCATTCGCCTGCATGTCACGGCGCAGTTCATACCACAGTGGATGAACATCAGCGCCAACAGCTTTGTACACATTTTCCGGATATGTTTCGAACATGAATTCCCTTTCATGTGTTTCATAGCCTGTGGTTCTTTCAGCAAACTGGCCCTCGCTTGGGTTCTGACCGCCTGGTGTGCCAATATTGCCTGTAATAGCCAGCAATGACATGATACAGCGATAGTTCTGCATACCATTGTGATGATGCGCCAGTGTGGCGGAACTTTCAGAAATGGACATGGTCTGTGCAT
>JAFQAF010000065.1 GCA_017400025.1 Oscillospiraceae bacterium | reverse complement strand
GCGGCGGAACAGCAGACGATGAACTATTATATGAATATTTCAAACTTCGCCACAAATGATGCGGCACGCCGTCTGTATGAAGAAATTGCCTTTGTAGAGGAAGAACATGTTACACAGTACGGCTCACTGGTAGATGCAAGTGCCACCTGGCTGGAAATGCTTCTGTGGCATGAATATGTGGAGTGTTATCTCTACTGGTCCTGCTATATGACAGAAACTGATGACAGAATCAGAAAGCTGTGGGAAGAAAACTTTGAGATAGAGATTTCTCATCTGCACAATGCGGCCCGACTGCTGGAAAAATACGAAAACAAACACTGGCAGCAGGTAATACCTGACCCGGATTTCCCGCGGCCGCTTGAACTTCACGAGAATATAGACTATGTGCGCCGTATTCTTGCAGACACTGTTCAGTTCACCGGCTGCAGGGAGGATTATAAAAAAGTGGAAAACCTTGAGCACGATGCAGATTTCTTCACATATCAGAAGCGACTGATATGCGATGCTGAATCTGTTACTTCACACAATGTAATCGAAAAGCATATACAGCTTTGCGGCAAGGATTACCGCTGGGAAACTGCACCCAATCCGCACACTGCACTCCAGGACAGATTTTATGACAATGTAACTGTTGGCAGAGTACCGGATGCGGCATCGTCCGAAGGATTCAGCTGCAACAAATAGTTTAAAAGAGGCTTTAAAGCCTCTTTTTTGTTGCATATAATCACAAATTATATTAAAATAATAGGGATAAATTATGGGGGGAATATTATGACTGACAAAATAGCAAAACTGCAGCATATAATCGATAACAGCCGCAATATAGTTTTTTTCGGTGGCGCAGGTGTAAGCACTGAATCCGGAATCCCGGATTTCCGTTCAACAGACGGCCTTTACAATCAGAAATACAAATTCCCGCCTGAAATAATTCTCAGTCACGGCTTTTTTATGAATAGCACAGAAGCTTTTTATGATTTCTACCGTGACAAAATGCTGGCGCTTGATGCACAGCCGAACAATGCCCACAAATGGCTTGCACAGCGGGAGGAAAAAGGGAAGCTTTCCGCTGTAATAACACAGAATATTGATGGCCTTCATCAGATGGCCGGCAGCAGAAGAGTGTATGAGCTTCACGGCACAGTACATTCAAACCGCTGTATGCGCTGCGGCCGGTTTTACACAGCAGAGGATATACTCAACTCCACCGGCATTGCAAAGTGTCACTGCGGCGGTATAATCAAGCCAAAGGTGGTTCTTTATGATGAAGACCTGGATATGGATGTATACAACCGCGCTATCCGTGCCATCAGCACTGCAGACACAATGATTGTGGCAGGTACATCACTTACAGTGTACCCTGCGGCGGGTCTTGTACGATATTTTGAAGGCGGCAACCTTGTTCTTATCAACCGCGATTCCACACCCCTGGATTCTGAAGCGGACCTTGTGATACACGGCAGTGTGGGCCAGGTTTTAAGCCGGATAAAACTGTGAAGATAATATTAAATTTTGATTAAAAAGCTGTAATAATTCACACAAATCAGATTTTTGTGATATACTGAAGTACAAAGAGGTAAGGATATGAAAAAGTTTTTTAAAATATTCACCGGCCTTGTACTTGTGGCAGTGGTGATTGTGGGGGTTGTTTCAGCACCAATGATAAAACGCGGATATAAAATGTATTCTGCTGCCCTGGCTGATACACCTATAGAAGAAAAAGTGGCTGAAATTTGCAGCTCTGAAAAATACACTTCCAATGAAGAAATAACCCCGGTGTTTATAGATACTCTTGTGGAATCAGAGGACAGACGTTTTTTCAGACACGGCGGCTTTGATGCAATTTCATTTACCAGGGCAGTGTTTGCCAATATTTCTGCAGGCAGTTTTTCCCAGGGGGGCAGCACACTCACGCAGCAGCTGGCAAAGAATATGTATTTTTCCTTTGAAAAACGCATTGAACGTAAAGTGGCTGAGCTTCTGGTGGCATTCCAGCTGGAAAAAAATGTATACCAAGGAAGAAATACTTGCAATGTACTGTGCTATGGCATATTTCGGGGAAAACTGCTATGGCATAAAACAGGCCTCCGGGTATTATTATGGAATAGCACCTGCACAGCTGGACGGGATACAATCCGCAGAACTGGTGGAAACGCTGAAAGCACCAAGCATACGAAACCCGTCAACTATGAAAAGATAAATATTGCATCTGCATTTTTGCAGATGCTTTTTTAATTTATAATCTTGCTATTATGGTTTTATTATGTTAAAATTATATGGTTATGTTTTAAGCTAATTTAATTTATATATTTGATTTTATTTTCGGAGGATTTCGTGAAAGACTATTTGAAACAGATAGAAAAAAGACGTACTTTTGCTATTATCTCTCACCCTGACGCCGGTAAAACAACACTTACTGAAAAGCTGCTGCTGTACGGCGGTGCTATTCAGCAGGCCGGTATCGTTAAAGGTAAAAAAGGTGCCAGAGCTGCAACATCTGACTGGATGGAAATTGAAAAACAGCGTGGTATTTCTGTTACATCATCTGTAATGCAGTTCAACTATGATGGCTACTGCGTAAACATTCTTGATACACCTGGCCACCAGGACTTTTCTGAAGACACATACAGAACGCTTATGGCTGCAGACAGTGCTGTTATGGTTATCGACGCCGCAAAAGGTGTTGAAGCACAGACCAAAAAGCTGTTCAAAGTATGTACTATGAGAAATATTCCTATATTCACTTTCATCAACAAAATGGACCGTGATTCCCAGGACCCATTCGACCTGCTGGAAGAAATAGAAAATGTTCTCGGCATCCAGACATATCCTATGAACTGGCCTATAGGTTCCGGTAAGGAGTTCAAAGGTGTATATGACAGACACAGACAGGAAATTCTTGCATTCCAGCACGATGGTAAAATCGGTGTAAACCAGGCACAGGTTATCAGTGCAAAGCTGGGCGATGCTGACCTGGATGACCTTATCACACCGGAACTTCATTCAGTTCTTTCAGATGATGTGGAACTGCTGGACGGCGCCGCATATGATTTTGACAGAGAAATGATCAACACAGGTAAACTTACACCTGTTTTCTTTGGTTCTGCCCTTACAAACTTTGGTGTGGAACCATTTATCAAGGAATTCCTTGCACTTACCACATCACCACTGGCACGCCATTCTTCAGCCGGTATGATTGAACCTACAGAAAACAGCGATTTTTCTGCATTTGTATTCAAAATCCAGGCCAATATGAACAAGGCACACCGCGACAGAATTGCATTTATGCGTATTGTAAGCGGCAAGTTTGAAATAGGTATGGATGTTTTCCACGTGCAGGGCGGCAAAAAAGTGCGCCTTTCACAGTCCACACAGCTGATGGCCAGCGAAAGGGAAACAGTGGATGAAGCCTATGCAGGCGATATCATCGGCATCTTTGACCCGGGTATCTTCTCTATAGGCGATACAATTACAACTGCAAAAACACCGTTTAAGTTTGACAGTATTCCTACCTTTGCTCCGGAGCATTTTGCCCGTATCAGCCAGGTGGATACAATGAAACGTAAACAGTTTGTAAAAGGTATGGAGCAGATTGCACAGGAAGGTGCAATCCAGATTTTCAAAGAGCCTGGTGCAGGTTTTGAAGAAGTTATAGTTGGCGTTGTTGGTGTCCTGCAGCTGGAAGTTCTGGAGCACAGACTCAAGACAGAATACAATGTTGATATCAGAATGCAGACATTGCCATACCAGTTTATCCGCTGGATTGAAAATGAGGATGTAAACCTGAAAGCACTGAACATCACAAGCGATACAAAAGCTCTGGAAGATTTCAGGGAAAGAAAGCTTCTGCTGTTTACAAGCCAGTGGAATATCAACTGGGCTACAGAAAAAAATCCGGACCTTGTTCTTGTTGACGTTGCGCAGAATTGATGGTATAATAATTATATAAATTTAATAGTTTATAGGGCAGACAACCTTGCAATTGCTAAAATGTTGCAAAGGGTTAGTTTGCCCTTTGCTGTATATAAATTGATTGATACAGAAAGGAAACAGCTATTATGATTATGCAGAAAGAAAAAAACTGGTGGAAAGACGCTGCCGTCTATCAGATTTATCCAAAGAGCTTCTATGACTCGGATAACGACGGTTACGGTGACCTTGAAGGTATCCGACAGAAGCTGCCGTATATAAAATCCCTTGGTGTGGATGTTGTATGGGTATGCCCGTTTTTTAAAAGCCCGCAGGCAGACAACGGATATGACGTTGCCGATTATTTTGAAATAGACCCTATTTTTGGCGGCAGAATGGAAGACCTGAGAAACCTTATTGATGATTGCCATAAACTGGGAATGAAATTTGTTCTTGACCTTGTTGCCAACCACACATCAGATGAACACGAATGGTTCCAGAAAGCACTTGAAGGCGACGAAAAGTACATGAATTACTATTATTTCCGTGACCCGAAAGACGGCAAGGCACCTTGTAACTGGGCCAGTGTGTTTGGCGGCGGCGCATGGGAGTATGTTCCTCATCTCAACAAATACTATCTGCATACCTTCCACAAAAAACAGCCGGACCTTAACTGGGAAAACAAAGCAGTTGTTGATGAAGTTATAAAAATTATGCAGCACTGGGCAGAATATGGTGTAGATGGCTTCCGTCTTGATGCTATCAACTATCTTTACAAAGAGCCTGATTTCCCGGATGTTGAACCTATGCCGGGCTCTGAATTCGGTTTCGGTACAGAACACTATGCAAATAAACCGAAAGTTAATGAACATTTCAGCAGACTTAACAGGGAAGTGTTTACACCATACAATATGATGACTGTTGCTGAAGTTGCGTATATAAACGGTGACCAGGCCAGAAACTACTGCGGTATGAACCAGCCTGAAATTGATATGCTTTATCTGTTTGAACTGCTTAATTTTGACCAGGACGGATATGATAAGTTTGCACCGCTTCCGTTTGATGTGAAAGAGTTCAAAAAAGCAATTTTCGGCTGGCAGGAAGAAATGAAAGAGTATGGCCATCTTGCACTGTTCTTCTCAAACCACGACCAGGCAAGAAGCGTTTCACGTTTCGGCAATGACAGTGATGAATACCGTGACCTGTCTGCAAAAATGCACGGCAATGCAATGTATATGCTGAAAGGTACTCCGTATATCTATCAGGGCGAAGAACTGGGTATGACAAGCCTTGATTACACAGCTGTGGAAGATTTCCACGATGTGGAGGTTCCGTTTATGTGGCAGGAAAAGGTTGTTGAAGGCGGTGAAAGCCCGGAAAAATGGATTAATCTGTTCAACACACGTTCCCGTGATGGTGGCCGCAGCCCTATGCAGTGGGACTCTACAGAAAACGGCGGTTTTTCCAAGGCAACACCTTGGCAGAAAACAAACGGCAACTATACTAAAATCAATGTGGAGCTGCAGGAAAAAGACCCTGCTTCACCTCTGAACTTCTACAGACAGCTTCTCAGAGTGAGAAAAACACTCAAAAGTGTTATTTACGGTACAGTAACTCCGTTTGACATTGAAAGCGATGCCACATTCTGCTACAGCCGTGACTATGAAGATGAAAAGGTTATCAGCATAAATAACTTTAAAGATTATCCGGTTGAAGTAAAACTGCCGGATGGCAGTTTCAAGGCGGTTCTTTCCAACTACGGCGATGTTACAGAAATTGAAAACACAGTAACTCTCCGCCCATACGAAGGCATTACAGCTGTTCTTAAATAAAACAATAAAAGCAGTTCTCTTTTATGGGAACTGCTTTTTTGCTTCCTGAGTACAAAAATTAAGAAAATCTTAAGGTTTTTTCACAGATATTATATAGATTTAAAAACGGTTTTACTGTACTATAAATACAGAAGGGGGAATGACTGTGAGAAAAGCTTTTTACATAGTTATATTGCTGTTATATTGCATTCCTTAT
>JAFQAF010000064.1 GCA_017400025.1 Oscillospiraceae bacterium | reverse complement strand
CTCATCAGCCGGCGGAAGATGTAGTTTACACCTTCACTAACACTGTAGGAGGAGCGGAAGTTGTGGGGCAGATATATTGTGCGGCCTTTTTCACTGTCGTCAATACCAATCTGCCTTTTGTTCAGGAATATCCGGGGGCTTGCCTTGCGGAAACCGTAGATAGACTGCTTAACGTCCCCCACCACATACAGGTTTTTCTGTCCCGGGCGGGCAATCATTGTAAAAATTGCGTCCTGCACATAGCTGGTATCCTGAAATTCATCTTCCATGATATATTCATATTTATCCTGCAGGGCAGTGGCCAGCGGTGTGGCACTGCCGTCTTCATTCTGCAGCAGTTTCAGTGCAAAATGTTCAAAGTCAGAAAATTCAAAGGTCTTTCTTTCCTTTTTTATCTCCATCAGCATCTGCTGATATTTCAGATATACATTGAACAGCACCTGCACATAGCGGTCTGTTGCCAGAATATGCTGTGCATAGGTTTCCCCGTCCATATACTCCAGGGTTTTCAGCATATTTTCAGCTGTCTTTTTGTATTCCTTGTAAACCAGCTCGTTTATAGCCTTGCTCTCCTGGCCGGCAGGCTTTGCACGACCCAGGGAAACTGCCTTTGCAGCCAGCAGAGTGTGCAGTGTGTCGCTGTCATCTGCGGCCACTGCGGCGGCTATCCGGGCAGATTGGTTTTTCACAAGATTTATTCCGTTTTCATAGCCTTCAAAATCTGCATTCTGATAGAGGCTGTCCATACGCTGTGCCAGATACACCAGATAGTCTGCCTGCTGTGCCAGGCTGTTTTTCAGCTGGCTGTAGGCGGCAGTGGCTTTCATATCTGTGGTGCGGTATTCTTCTGCCATCTTTGCGGCACTTGCCTCCGGATGGGGCAGGGCAGAGAAAAAGTAATTCATCTGGCGCAGGAATTCTTTTATTTTGCCGTCATTGCTGCTTTTTCCGTAAAAGGAAACCAGCTGTTTGAAATCCTCCAGCCCATAGCCGTATGCCATGGCTAGGTCTATTGCCTGCCGGTGCAGGTTGTCTGCCTGGGCTTCATCACAGATGGTAAAATCCGGGCTTATGTCCAGCGACTGGAAATTTTCCCTCACCAGCTTTATGCAGAAAGAGTGTATGGTGGAAATATCCGCCTTCTGCAGGGCAATTTTCTGCATTCTGATATAATTGTTCCGTGGATTTTCACGGATTTTTTCATTTATGCCTTTTTCTATCCTTTTTCTGAATTCAGCCGCAGAGGCATTGGAAAAAGTAACAATCAGCATTCTGTCTGCCGGCACCGGTTTTTCTTCATCCAGCAGCAGGCTTATTGCCCTTGCCACCAGCACTGTGGTTTTGCCGCTGCCTGCAGCTGCGCTCAGCACCGTCAGTCTGTCGCTGGGTTCCATTGCGCTCAGCTGCTGTTCTGTCCATTGTGTGGCCATCACTCTTCCTCCTCTCTCTGCCTGAAATTATTTTTTTCCATAGGTCGGCTGTTTTCTCTGTTCTGACATATGGAGCTGAACCGGCACCAGCGGCAGGGGCGTGTACCGTCCCCGCTTTCCAGCGGCAGTGCGTCAAACTTGCCCTGCCATACCTTGTCTGCCATACCGGCTAT
>JAFQAF010000063.1 GCA_017400025.1 Oscillospiraceae bacterium | reverse complement strand
AGGGCGGCCCACTATAGCAATCAATGGTTTTGCCATAATCTTTCTCCTTTTCTTTTAATATTCTGTGCCCATAAGCATCCGGGCAAGTGCCATGCCGTCATTTGCATAAAACTCTGTTTTTACACCCAGAGCTGCCTCAACGTCGGCCGGGGTTTTGTCATCAAGGAACATATCCTGCTCACTGCGCAGCATATCGTTGCACAGCAGCAGTCTGTCTGTTTTAAGTTTTCCTTTTAACTGTTTTATAAGGTCTGTGGCGGTGATAAGGCCTGTAACCCATACATTGCCGCCAAAGAAATCATTTGTGATTTTGTGAATTGTAATATCCAGTTTTCCGCCAAGAATTTCGTTTGCCTTTGCTATGACATCGCACATAACCGGATACATTGCCTCGCCTGTGGCAAGGTCTGCAGACACTTTTTCCTCCATTGAGCCGGCATATTCCGCCTCTTCAATAAAGCTGTCCATAAATGTTCTCACCATACCCACGCCATTTTCCAGCTGAGGGAAATCACCGTAGTATTCGGCTGCAGGTATAGGCAGGCCGGCGCGCAGGTAAAATTCATCTGAAAGATAAACAATTCTTTCACCGTGTTCCTGATAAAATGCCTCTGTCCATTCATCCACCTGGCGGATAATCTCTGCACAGTCTGCAGCATTAAAGCTTTCCACCGGTGCAAGACCTTCGCGGTATCGTGTCATACCTATAGGAACTATTGAACAGCTGCGCACCTGCGGATAGAGTGACTGCAGTTTTTCTATGCTGTTTTTCAGGTTTTCCCCATCGTTCACATTTTTGCAGAGAACAATCTGGGTATTCATAACTATTCCTGCATCACAGAATTCCTGCATAAGGTCATTGATTTCTGCAGCCCTTGGATTTTTCATCATGAAAACACGCAGCTGTGGGTCAGTGGTGTGAACAGAAATATTTATAGGTGAAATATGCATCTTCTTGATTCTGTCTATTTCACGGCGGGAAAGGTTTGTCATGGTAATGTAGTTACCGAAAAGGAAAGACAGCCTTTCATCATCGTCCTTGAAATACAGGTCTTTTCTCAGGCCTTTTGGGAGCTGGTCCACAAAACAGAAAATGCATTTGTTTCTGCAGGAGTGGTGTTTGTCTATAAGATAGGTTTCAAATTCCAGGCCGAGAGGTGTGTATTCATCTTCTTTTTCTATTGTGATTTGCATTTTTTCGCCACCGCGTGCCACAACTACATCCAGCTGTGTGTCAGTGGAATAAAACTGCAGATCCATCATATCGAATATTTCTTCCCCGTTTATGCTGATAAGCTCATCACCGGGCAGAATATTGTGTTTTTCACTTGGGCTGTTTTTATCTACACCCGTAATACGAACTGCCATAAATCCTCCATACAGAAATCATTGTCAATTAAATATTATATCATATATAAAATATTTTTTCCATAAAAAATATCCTCTGCATTCAGAGCAAAAAAATAAAGGGCAGGAAGACCTACCCTTGGACTTGCTGATTTGTAAAAGAATTAAGCTTCTTTTTTGATAACAGCCTTGCCTTTGTAATAACCGCAAGATTTGCAAACTCTGTGTGGAAGTGTCAATTCGCCGCACTGTGGGCATTTTACGAATGATGGAGCTTCGAGTTTCCAAACATTTGATCTTCTTTTATCTCTTCTTGCTTTTGAAAGTTTTCTCTTTGGTACTGCCATTTTTAGCACCTCCTCTAATTATTCATCGTTATCCAGTAATTGTTTTAAGATTAATAACCTTGGGTCAACTCTTTCTTCGAGCTGACAGCCACAATTCTCCTCCTTCGGTCTGCCGCATTTTGGGCAGAGACCCTGGCAGTCCTCTTTGCAGAGTAACACTGCAGGTATTTCCAAAGAAAGTTCTTGCAATACAAGCTGTTTTACGTCAAGTATGTTGCTGCTGTTCACCGGGATTTCGCTCTCCGGGTCTGTGAGGGTCGCCGGAGTGACTATAAATTCCTGCGAAAAGGAAAATTCCTTTTCAAACAGCTTTAAACACCTTGCACAGCTGCACTTGGCTGTTGCCTGTACAGTAAGCTCTATAAATGTTTCGCCATTACCTTTTTTCAGAAACAGGCTGGCTTTCACCGGCTTGTCAAAGGCCGCATCATAGCTGACATTTTCGGCGGAAAAATCAAATTCCGTATCAAGCTGTTTTTCAGTCTCATCACGAGTGAAGATATTGCTGAGATTAACTAACATAAAGCACCTCATAGGTCACTTAAATATTATATAAAGCTTTGTCTGTTTTGTCAAGGATAATTTTTGACAAAATGACGAAGTTTTTGGCTGATTTTTAAATAATTTTACTCATAATAAAGGTGGCTTGAATGGCCACCTTTATACAAAGCATATTTTGTGTTTTGAATTACAGATATTTTTTAACGTTTTCTGTAAGTTCTTCTTCAGGAGCAGATACTGTAACAACTACAAGTTTGTCAGCTGCGATAGCATCAATTTTTTCCAGAAGACCGCCCAGGGCTTCAACGTTCTTTTCACCGATTTTCAGGATACCGTCAATGTAAACCTGTTCGATGTCATAGTTGCCTGCCAGAACGCCTGCAAAGAAGCCGTAGAACATATTGTAGTCAGCAATTTTGTATTCGTCAACATCAATCAGTCTAACTGCTGCGTTGATGTTATGTGTTTCCTGCATAGCTTTTTCGATGCAAACGATGTTGCCTTTAACTGTAGCAAGATTTTCGTTGATCATATCGATAAGCTGTTTTGTTTTACCTGAACCTTTAGGACCAGTAATTAATTTAATCATAAGAATACACTCCTTTATTTTACGCTGAAAGCGTTATTCACCTAATTTTTTTAAAAGTTCTTCGCGCTGTGCTTCATAGCCAGGTTTGCCCAGGAGAGCAAACATGTTTTTCTTGTAATCTTCAACGCCTGGCTGGTTGAATGGGTTTACACCCAGCAGGTAGCCGGAGATTGCACATGCTTTTTCGAAGAAGTAGATAATCTGACCCAGATTGTCTTCATCTTTTTTATCAAGCTCCAGAATAATGTTTGGAACGCCGCCGTCGCAGTGGGCAAGGATTGTACCTTTCATTGCATTGGCATTAACGATAGACATATTCTGGTTTGCAAGGAAGTTGAGACCGTCTGCATTTTCTTCATCTGTTTCAAGGAAGAAGTCTGCTGTTGGCTGTTTGATATCTATAACAGTTTCAAACATTGTACGTGCGCCGTCCTGTACAAACTGACCCATTGAATGCAGGTCTGTGGAGAAGATAACGCTTGCAGGGAACAGGCCTTTCTGGTCCTTGCCTTCGCTTTCGCCATAGAGCTGTTTGTACCATTCGTTCATCAGTGTCCAGTCAGGGTCATAGCAGGCCATCAGTTCGATGGATTTGCCTTTGCGCAGAAGAATGTTTCTTGCAGCTGCATATCTGTAGCAGTCATTGTCCGGTGTGCATGCTTCGTAAGCTTTGCATGCTGTCTGTGCACCTGCCATCAGTTTGTCAATGTCAAAACCTGCTGCAGCGATTGGCAGAAGACCAACTGCTGTGAGAACTGAGAAACGGCCGCCGACATCATCAGGAATTACAAATGCTTCGTAACCTTCTGCATCTGCCAGTGTTTTCAGTGTGCCGCGGGCTTTGTCTGTTGTTGCATAGATACGTTTTGCTGCTTCTGCTTTGCCGTATCTGTCTTCCATAAGTTTTTTGAACACACGGAATGCCAGAGCGGATTCTGTAGTTGTACCTGATTTGGAGATAACGTTTACAGAGAGGCGTTTGCCTTCGCAAAGTTTGAGAATGTTGTTCAGATAGTCAGGGCTGATGTTGTTGCCAACGAAATAAACTTTGAGGTCGTTCAGGTCGTTGTACTGCATTGAACCGAGAAATTCGATTGCTGCGCGTGCACCAAGGTAAGAACCGCCGATACCGATTACAACAAGAACATCACTGTCACTGCGGATTTTTTCTGCAGCTTTTTTAATTCTGGAAAATTCTTCTTTGTCATATGTAAAAGGAAGGTCCAGCCAGCCAAGGAAATCATTGCCTGCGCCGGATTTTTCATGCAGAACTTTATGTGCAAGCTCTACCTGTGGGAAGATATTGTCAAACTCTGCATCTTTTACAAAGCCGTTCAGATATTTTCCGTTAAATTTAACAGCCATAATTTTTCCCCTTATTTTATTATAATTAGTGTGAAATATATACACTTTGCTTTTTATAATCATACAATAGTAAAGGGACAGTGTCAACAATTTTTCGCAGTTTTTATTTTTATTCAGCCATTGGACTTTTTTTTGTAAACTGTACCCTTTCATTTTTTCATCAGTTACCGGAAACACTTTTTTCTGTCAATTATGTAATTTATTTCATCTGATACATTATATTCTGATATGTTGAAAAAAGAAATATCATTTGCTATAATCTTATTAAAAATGAAAAGGAGATATGAAATGATTCCTGCTATATCTGTTGTAATACCGGTATATAATGTT
>JAFQAF010000062.1 GCA_017400025.1 Oscillospiraceae bacterium | reverse complement strand
TTTTGCCCGGCTGCTGAAAACCATTGCAAATGAAACAGATAAAATACTGAAAACAACAAATGCAATGAGCTATATAGATGTGCTGGCTTCATTTTCACAGGTCAGCCAGAAAAACAACTATGTAAAACCGACAATTACTGACGGTGACAAGCTGTATATTAAAGATGGGCGTCATCCGGTGGTTGAAAGTATGCTCAGGGATGAAATATTCATTCCTAACGATGCATTGCTTGACTGTGATGCAAACAGGGTGAATATTATTACCGGACCTAACATGGCAGGTAAATCTACATTTATGCGCCAGGTAGCTATAATAGCTGTTATGGCACAGATAGGCTGTTTTGTACCGGCAAAAGAAGCGGAATTGCCTGTATGTGATGCTATTTTCACCCGTGTGGGTGCATCGGACGATCTTTCCAGCGGCCGCAGTACATTTATGGTGGAAATGAGCGAGGTAAGCGAAATCCTGCAGAATGCAACAGGTAAAAGCCTTGTTATTCTGGATGAAATCGGCCGTGGTACATCTACATATGACGGTATGAGTATTGCCAAGGCAGTTGTGGAATATATTCATGACAAATCAAACAATCTGGGCTGCAAAACACTGTTTGCAACCCATTACCACGAACTTACCGAAATGGAAAATCAGATACATGGTATTGTTAATTACAATATTGCTGTAAAGAAACGTGGCGATGACATTACTTTCCTGCGAAAGATTGTGCGCGGCGGCGCAGATGACAGCTACGGTATTCAGGTAGCAAAGCTTGCAGGCATACCGGATGCAGTAATTGAGCGAGCAAAGACCATTCTTCAGGAGCTGGTGGAAAATGCCGAGCGTGAAAAAATGGCTGTGAGACAGCTGTCCTTTGATGATGGCTTTATAGCTACGGCACCACGGCAGATACAGTCAACACCAAGTGAACTGGTGCAGGAACTGGAAAAAATAGATGTAAATGTTCTTACACCTATAGAAGCGTTAAATATACTTTATAAATTAAAATCTTTATTATAGGCAGGTGATGGAAGATGGCCGTTATCAATGTATTGGATAAACATACAGCAGAGCTCATCGCAGCAGGAGAAGTAGTCGAAAGACCGTCTTCCGTTGTAAAAGAGCTTGTTGAGAACTCTATAGATGCCGGTGCTGAAAATATTATTGTTGATATTGAACGCGGCGGTATAAAGAAAATTATGGTACAGGACGATGGCAGTGGTATAGACAGCGAATATGTACAGACTGCCTTTATCCGTCATGCAACAAGTAAAATTTCCTCCAAGGATGACCTGGACAGTATATCCAGCCTTGGCTTCAGGGGAGAAGCACTGGCATCAATTGCCAGTGTATCTCACCTTACCCTGATAACTAAAACAGAAATTCAGGATTTCGCAGTGGAAATACAGCTTTCCGGCGGTGTTGAGACCTCTATGGAAATCAAACCCTTTGTAACCGGTTCAAGATTTACTGTAAGGGATTTGTTCTACAACACTCCGGCAAGAATGAAGTTTCTGAAAAAAGATGCTACAGAGGCAAGCTATATACAGGATATTCTTACAAATCTGGCACTGTCCAGACCGGATATTTCCTTTACATTTGTTAAAGACGGAAAAGAAATTTTCAGCACAGTGGGTGACGGCAATCTGCTGAACACAATTGCTGCGCTGTTCGGAACAGAGTTTGCCCAGTCTCTTACTGCAGTGAATTATGCTGACGAAAAATACTGTATCACAGGCTTTGTAACTGTACCGCACTCTTCAAGACAGTCCAGAAATATGCAGTTTTCTTTTATAAACGGACGTTTTGTAAAAAACAAAACTGTGATTGCTGCCACAGAAAATGCTTACAAAGGTACAGTTATGGTGGGCAAATTTCCGGGTTATATTTTAAATATGTCCATGCCATTTGAGGCAGTGGATGTAAATGTGCACCCTGCAAAAACCGAAGTAAGGTTTGCAAATGATGGGGAAATTTTTTCCACTGTTTACAGAGCAGTAAAAATGGCAATCAGCACAGATTTGCCTCTTAAAAAATTCTCTTTTAAACAGAATAGCTTTGCTGATTCAGATAAAATATCTGTAAAGCAACAATCCTTTACAGAAATTAAAAACTTTGAAAATAAAGAAAAACAGCCTCAAAAGCCAGTTTATGATGTATTTTCTCTGCCTTTTGAATTAAA
>JAFQAF010000061.1 GCA_017400025.1 Oscillospiraceae bacterium | reverse complement strand
TTGCACCCCATACAGCATCTTTTTCGATATGTGTATGTTCAGTTACATTTACCAGCATATCGTTGGCATCTGTCACACATACACCACGGGAAACATAGCCGTTTTCTGTCAGTGTGTTTTCCAGCTCGTATGCCACCATTGTAAAGCGGTATTTTTCGTCTGTGCTTTCCTGTGAAAGATAGTCAAAAATCACCTTGAAGGCATCCGGGCCATAGTAATCGTCTGCGTTGATAACTGCAAAAGGTGCGTCTATCACATCCCTTGCGGCGCACACAGCGTGGGCTGTGCCCCACGGTTTGATTCTGCCCTCCGGCAGGCTGTAGCCCTCCGGCAGGTCATCTGTAGCCTGGAACACATATTCAGCCTGAACGCCTTCCGGTATTCTGCTGCCGATGGATTCCTTAAAATCCTTTTCTATTTCCTTTTTGATGATGAAAACCACCTTTTCAAAGCCGGCCTTTTTTGCATCGTAAAGGGAATAGTCTATAATTATTTCTCCGTTAGGGCCCACAGGGTCAATCTGTTTCAGCCCGCCGTAGCGGCTGCCCATACCTGCGGCCATAACTACCAGAATAGGTTTGTTCATCTGTTTACTCCCTGTACCCGTTGGGGTTGTTGCTCTGCCAGTTCCAGGCGTGTGCACACATATCTTCTATTGTATACTGTGCCACCCAGCCCAGTTCGTCCCTTGCCTTTGCAGGGTCTGCATAGTTTTCTGCAATGTCGCCCCGGCGGCGTGGCAGAATATTTCTTTCCAGCTTTTTGCCGCAGGCTTTTTCAAAGGCTTCAATCACCTGCAGTACGCTGTAGCCCACACCTGTGCCCAGATTGTAAATAACCAGGCCGCATTTTTCAGCCAGCTTTTTGACTGCAGCCACGTGACCTCTTGCCAGGTCCACCACGTGGATATAGTCGCGCACGCCGGTGCCGTCCGGTGTAGGGTAGTCTGTACCGAACACGCGCACAGACGGGAACTTGCCTATGGCAGCCTGTGCCACATATGGCAGCAGGTTGTTTGGTATGCCGTTGGGGTCTTCACCGATCAGGCCGGAAGGATGGGCACCGATAGGGTTGAAATAGCGCAGAATTGCCACGTTCATATCCGGGTCAGATTTGCACAGGTCCTGCAGAATCTGTTCCTGCATTACCTTTGTCCAGCCGTATGGGTTTGTGGCGCCGTTTGCGGCACAGCTTTCGTCACAAGGCACCTTTTCAGGGTCGCCGTAAACTGTGGCGGAAGAAGAGAACACAAAGTTCTTCACGCCGTGGCGTTTCATAGCCTGCAGCACACACAGTGCACCGCCAATGTTGTTCTGATAGTAATCCAGCGGTTTTTCCACGCTTTCACCCACAGCCTTGTAAGCTGCAAAGTGAATTACCGCATCAATATCTGTGTATGTGGAAAACAGTTTTTCCACCTGTTCTTCATCACACACATCACATTCCATAAATGTCATTTTTTTGCCGGTGATGGTTTCCAGTCTGTCCAGCACCTTGGGGGAAGAGTTGTAAAAATTGTCTGCAATTACAACATCATACCCAGCGTTGATAAGTTCGATAGTAGTATGGCTGCCGATGTAACCGGCGCCGCCTGTAACAAGAATAGACATAAACAGCCTCCTGTGCATACATATTTTATTATATTTTACTACATATCAATATCAAAAACAATGTACAAAAAGTAAATAAAAATTCATTTCTGGCTTACGATTAAAAAATATCGATAAAAATACATTTGCAAATAAATTGTAAGGCTTCTAATAATTGACAATTATAGATATTATGATATAATCGAAAATGAAATTATATCTTTAAATATAAAGATGTATCAATTAATTATTATGGAGGAAAACCACAATGAAAAAAGTAATTGCTCTTGCTCTTACAGCAGTTATGGCTCTGTCCATGGTTGCTTGCGGCGGTAGCGAACCAGCAGCACCAGCTAAATACAAAGTTGGTATGGGTCACAACATCTCTGCTAAAATGACAGATGCTACAGCTGACAAAGCTGGCTCTGCACAGGTTGACACAACAATGCTGGTTGCAGCATTTGATGCAGAAGGCAAAGTAACATCCGTTTCTATCGACGTTGCACAGCAGAAACTGGGCGTAAACGCAGACGGTACAACAGCAGACGCAGCAACAGCTGACGTAAGAACAAAAGTTGAAAAAGAAGGCGACTACGGCATGGTAGGCGCTTCCGAAATCGGCAAAGAATACTTCGAACAGATCAATGCTCTGGAAGACTGGATGGTAGGCAAAACAGTTGCTGAAATCACAGGTATGGAAGTATTTGACCGCGGCGACGGTTCCCACACACACGTTCCAGCAGTTGAAGACCTGAAAGCTTCTGTTACAATCACAGTTAAATCTTACCTGGATGCTCTGCAGGAAGCTTGGGACACAGCTGTTGAAGTTGAAGGCGTAGCAAAAGTTGGTCTTGGCCAGAACATCTCTGTAAAAGGCACAGCAGCTAAAGCTGACAAAAACGGCGCAGTTCAGGTTGACACAAACATGGTAGGTACAGCTCTGGATGCAGAAGGCAAAATCGTTTGGGCAAAAATCGACGTTGCTCAGCAGAAAATCGGCTTTGATGCAACAGGCGCTAAAGCTGGCGAAGTTGACGTAAGAACAAAAGTTGAAAAAGCAGGCGACTACGGCATGGTAGGCGCTTCCGAAATCGGCAAAGAATACTTCGAACAGG
>JAFQAF010000060.1 GCA_017400025.1 Oscillospiraceae bacterium | reverse complement strand
TCTTTGAAACAGACCGGGAACTGGCACTGTGCCAGATAGTGGGCCATTCCTATGACCTGGACGCAGAGAATATGTGGCAGGATATGGAAGAAATACTGAAAAGAATAGCAGCAGACAGTGACACCGTATCAATGACACACGGAGAAATTGTGGCATACCTTAAAGCCATAAGAAGCGCAGAAATAACAGATAACTGCATCGTGAACAAATCTGATATAACACTGTGGTTTGAGGTGGATGATGCCATTGTTTCTGTTGCACCGTTAGGAAAGCACCTTCTGCAACACAGCTGATTTTAATGTAAAGTACAGAAAATGGCAGTAAAAATAAAGCTGTATACAATTGTTTGAAATAACGCTGGATATTTTCCGGATTTTATCGTATATTTAAATTATTACATATAAAAGTGAGGGACATTCTGTGAAAAGAGAAAATATGCACTGGGCGTCAGTGTGGGGAAATGCAGTTTCCGTGGCTGAAAACAGGCCGGAATCCTACAGCAGGGATATTACACTGCGCTATCCTGTTTACTCCCGGTTTGACGGGGAAGCAGTGCGCATTACCTTTGATAACTACTGCGGCACACAGCCAGTTACCATATCCGCATCCACAGTTTTTGCTTACGGTCAGTTTTATACAGTGACTTTCGGCGGCAGTGAATCCGTTACCATTCAGCCGGGTGAAAATGCTGTTTCAGACCCTGTGGAATGCACAGTAAGAGCGCAAAGTGTGTTTTTTGTCAGCTTCTATCTTGCTGATTTCACCCAGATGCGCTCGATGGTGTTTGCCCGTGGCCCGCTGTCTTCCGGTTCATATGCACTGGGTGACCAGACAAGGGCTGATATGGTGGATATTGATATTTCCAGAAAAACCCATTATTTCTATTTTCTCAGCAATGTTTCTGTATACACAAAAGCAGAAAACAGGACAATTGTCTGCTACGGGGATTCTATTACAGCCCAGGACTGGCCGGATTATCTTTCTCTCCGCTGCCGGGAAGAAGGCTATGAAAATACCGCTGTTATCCGCCGTGCGACCTCCGGCAGCAGGGTTCTGCGCGAATACAGCTGTATCACCTATGAATCCTACGGCCTGAAAGGGGAAAAACGCTTCCACCACGAAGTACCTACAGACGGCGCAGACACAGTAATTATCCAGCAGGGTATAAATGACATAATCCACCCGGTGGGCAGAGAAGTGAACGTTTTCCGCCCTATGAGCGACCTGCCCACGGTGGAAGAACTGATAGACGGGCTGAAAAAATATATTGCCCAGGCCAGGGAATACGGCTACAGGGTTTATATGGGTACACTGCTGCCTATCGGCGGCTGGCGCACCTATGCACCTTTCCGTGAAGAAATGCGCCAGAAGGTCAACCGGTGGATAAGAACCACAGACCTGACAGACGGCTATATTGATTTTGACAAGGCCCTGGCAGACCCTGCAGACCCTACCCGTATGCTGCCGGAGTATGACAGCGGCGACCACCTGCACCCAAGTGCGGCAGGCTACAGAGCCATGGCCTATGCTGTGCAGAAAGAAATACTTGAAAAATAATTATTGTAAAGGCAGGTAAAAACCTGCCTTTTTTACACTTTCCCTTAAATTGTTATTTTGTTAACAATACATCTTGACATCAGTATATTTATGCATTAGTATAGTATTTAATCTATAATGTAACGAATATAAATTTAAGAAAGGAAAGAGCATTATGAGAAAAATAATTGACCTTTGTCTGGATATGCCGGACTTTGAGGAAGACCTTATCCGCGTGGCAAATCAGTTCTGCCTGCCGGAAAACAAGGCAGCCTGGAGCGGTTACCGTGAAAACTTCAACGGCGGTATCGAAAAGAAGCTGGGCCTTACCTTTGCAGAAATGGACGCAACTCTTGAAAATGAAGGCAGAGAAGCCTTTACCGCAAAGGTTGCAGCTGCGGCAAAGGCAAATGCACCTACACTGGAAAGCTTTATCAAAGAAATGGATGACCTGGGCATCCGCTGGGGTATGACCTGCCACAACAGCCACGACAATGACAAAACTGCTGCTATCTGCAGACAGTACCCGGACAGACTGGGCGGTTTCTGCTTTGTAAACCCACTGGACGGCATGAAAGCTGTAAGAGAAGTGGAACGCGGTATCAAGGAACTGGGGCTGAAAGCTGTTTACATCACAGCATTCAGAACACATCTGCCTGCAAATGACAAGCACTGCTACCCAATCTATGCCAAATGTGTGGAACTGGGCGTACCTGTATTTATTTACTGCAGTATGAACCTTTCCGGTGCTGTGCCTTATGACATAGGCCACCCAAGATACATTGACGAAGTGGCAAGAGACTTCCCTGAACTGAAGATTATGGCATCTGTAAGCGGCTGGCCATGGACAATGGAATTTATCGGCCTGGCACTGCGCCATAAAAATGTTTATCTGAATATGGAAACACACGATCCTTCCCTCATCACTGTACAGGGCAGCGGCTATGAACCATACGCATACTGGCTGCCAAGAGTACAGAATAAATTCTTCTTCTCCTCTGACTGGAACAGCCAGGGCAAAACACTGGAATACCTTATCAATGCAGTGGAAGAATGGCCGTTCAGCGACGAAATCAAGGACAAGGTATTTTTTGACAACGCCGCAAAAATCTTCGGCATTGAAGGCTGATTACCCTGTATCTGAACACAGAATAACTACGATAAAAAGCACAGCAGGCTTTCTGCTGTGCTTTTCTGTTTATATATGATTATGATAAAACCCGGGCCGCAGGTGCGGTCCGGGCTGTGTGATGACAATGTTTGTAAGGGGCGGTTTTCTTCAGTTATCAGAAATACATGCTGTTTTCCGGGAAGATATCGTTGCAGGTTGTTCTTACACCCAGCTTTTTCAGCGTCTGTGCATCGCCTGTTCTCAGCATTACAGAGGAATGCAGGTCTGCACCGCGCAGTTTTGGTAGCTGTTCCAGTGCCAGTGATACTGTAGGGTTTGTGTTGCTTGCCACAGTCAATGCCAGCAGCACATCGTCCAGTTTCAGCGCAGATGCCTTTGAACCCAGCACATTTCTCTTCAGGTCAAGGATTGGTGCCAGAACGCTGGCAGGAATCAGCTGTATGGCATCGTTTATGCCGGCCAGATATTTCAGTGCATTGATAGTTGCGGCACTTGTGGCAGACATTATGTCGCTGGCCTTGCCGGTGATGATTGTGCCGTCCTGCAGTTCGTATGCTGTGGCCACCTTGCCGCTGGTTTCAGCCTTCAGGTTTGCCGGTGCAACACACGGGCGGTCAGAAGCAGGGGACAGCCCCATCTGATTCAGCAGGTTTTCCAGTTTTTCCACCTGGTTTGCGCCTACTTTGCCCAGTTTGAAATCACAGATAGCTGTATAGTATCTGTAAATTATTTCCTGGCCGGAAGCATAGCGGCAGGCTTCGTCATCAACTATGGCGTTGCCTACCATATTTACACCCATATCTGTAGGTGAACGGTAGAAGTTTTCATCCCCTGTAATGTTTTTGAGAATTGTTTTCACAATAGGGAAAGCCTCTACGTCACGGTTGTAGTTTACTGTTGTTTCGCCATAGGCTTCCAGGTGGAACGGGTCAATCATATTCACGTCCATCAGGTCTGCTGTGGCGGCTTCGTATGCCAGGTTTACAGGGTGTTTCAGCGGCAGGTTCCATACAGGGAAGGTTTCAAACTTTGCATAGCCTGCAAAGCGGCCGCGTTTGTGTTCGTGATACACCTGTGACAGGCACACTGCCAGCTTGCCGCTGCCGGGGCCCGGTGCGGTGATAACTACCAGAGGTTTTGTGGTTTCCACAAAGTCGTTTTTGCCATAGCCTTCATCGCTCACTATTGTCTTTACATCGCGTGGGTAGTTAGGTATGGAATAATGGCGGTAGCTTTTTATGCCCAGATTGCTCAGTTTGGTGATGAATTTGTCTGCGGCCGGCTGGTGGTTGTACTTTGTCAGCACCACGCCGTTTACAGATATGCCCATAGCTTTGAATTCATCTGTAAGGCGGAGAATATCCATATCATAGGATATGCCCAGGTCTGCACGCACCTTTGTTTTTTCTATATCATCTGCTGAAATGCAGAAGATGATTTCTGTATCGTTGCTGAGAGCCTGCAGCAGCCTTATCTTGGCATCCGGCTCAAAACCCGGCAGAACCCTTGATGCATGAAAATCGTCAAACAGCTTGCCGCCAAACTCAAGATACAGCTTGCCGTCAAATCTTTTTATTCTTTCTTTGATTTCGTGAGCCTGTTTTTCAACATACAGCTCGTTGCTGAAACCTTTTCTGAACATAATCCACCTCTATATAAATGTGTAAGAAATCAAAATCAAATACTTAATTATTATACCATTATGCCGGGGGTAAAACAATCGGTTTTTTAGCACACAATAAAAAAATCAAAAGCTGTAATTTGTCAAACTTTCACAAATCGCAAAACAGACAAAATCTGCCTGTGAAAAACTATTGACAAAAACAATACCCAGTACTACAATGCAGTTAGTAGCTATACACAGCGAAGATATTTATTATCGAAAAGGAGAACTATTATGGCAAAATACGGTTGTGTAATTTGTGGCTGGATCTATGATGAAGAAGCAGGCGACGATGCTCTGGGTATTGCACCAGGCACACTGTTTGAAGATCTTCCGGAAGACTTTGAATGTCCGGATTGCGGCGTAGGCAAGGACCAGTTTGAACTTGTTGACTGATAATTCTTACGGAAAGTGAGGCATTGCCTCACTTTTTTATTGCATTTTATATTATATACCGGAGTTTTTCTTTTAAAAATCGACATATAATGTTATAATTATTTAAGAAAGGCGGTGGTTTTATGATGAATATACCTGTTCAGGCACAAAAAGTGCTGAAAATGCTCAACTCTGCCGGCTATGAAGCCTGGCTGGTGGGCGGCAGTGTACGCGATGGCATTATGGGGCTGCCCATGGGCGATACCGATATCACTACCAATGCCCTGCCGCAGCAGACCATGGAGGTTTTTGCCGGGTACAGGGTGATAGAAACCGGTCTTAAGCACGGCACCGTCACAGTGGTACTGGACCACCACCATACAGAAATCACCACCTACCGCACAGACAGTACATATTCCGACAGCCGCCATCCGGACAGCGTGTCTTTTACCGCCAGTCTCCGGGAAGACTGCGCCCGCAGGGACTTCACAATGAACGCTGTGTGCTATAACCCGGATTACGGCATAGTGGATTATTACGGCGGTGCAGAGGATATACGCAATAAAATTATACGTTGTGTGGGGGACCCTTCCGCCCGCTTCCGTGAGGATGCCCTGCGTATACTGCGCGCAGTCCGCTTTGCTTCGGTCCTTGGTTTTGAGATAGAAGAAAATACAAAAAAAGCAGTTTTTGACTGTGCCCACCTGCTGAAAAATATTTCTGCAGAGCGTATCTATACCGAGCTTCTGAAACTGCTCTGCGGCAAAAATGTAAAACAGGTACTGCTGGACTATGCTGATGTGCTGGGTGTGTTTATGCCGGAAATTCTGCCGCTGAAAGGCTTTGACCAGCGTAACTACCACCATATATATGATGTGCTGGAACACACTGCAGTGGCGGTGCAGGCGGCCCCTGCCCATCCGCAGCTGAGACTGGCTGCTCTGCTGCACGATTTTGGCAAGCCTGCCGTGTTTTCTGTTGATGAAAAAGGCGTGGGCCATTTTTACGGCCACGGGGAAGTCAGCTATGATATTGCAAAGGCCATTCTGCGCAGGCTGAAGGTATCCAACGAGGAATACCGGCTGGTATCCACCCTTGTTCGCTATCACGATACCCATATAGAACACACGGAAAAGGCTGTGCGCCGCCGGCTGAACAGATACGGGCCGGACACACTGCGGCTGCTTATGCAGCTGAAAAGGGCAGACAACCGGGGCCAGAATATACGGGACTTTGACCGCACTGCTGAATATGACCGGCTGGAGAGACTGATTGCCCGGGAGATTGAAAAACAGAGCTGTTTTTCACTGAAACAGCTGGCTGTAAACGGCACGGACCTTATGGCCATAGGCCTGCCGCGGTCTTCACAGCTGGGCAGAATACTGAACGCACTGCTGGAAATGGTGATAAACGGCGACCTGCCCAATGAAAAGGAAATACTGCTGGCAGAGGCGGGCAGACTGTATTCCGCCGGTGAATAAAACATATACAGAGAATTTGTAAAAGATATACAAATTCTCTGTTTATTTTTTTATAGTCAGTGTCACGCAAGGTACATTATTTTATGATAAGATATATTTAGAGATATATGAAAAGAGGTGCTGTTATGAAAAAATTATTATCGCTTCTGCTTTCTGCTGTACTGGTTTCTTCGCTGTTTACAGCCTGCCGGCAGGAAAAGCCTGCAGAAAAGGGAAAATGGCAGCCGGATATTGAATACTGGGAAAAAGCAGTGGCGGAAAACACTGTGGAGGCCCGGTTCAGTATGGGCAGTATGGGGGATGAATACATTGACCCTGCCCGGTGGCTGGAAGTTATGAAAACACTGGAAATGTGGAAAACAGAAACTATACACTATAGTTTTTCTGCGGCGTACCAGTCACAGGCTGTCTTCAGCATGCACAATAATGCAGATGACAGCTGGCTGACTATCCGGTTTATGAATGACCTGAACTACGCCGCAGTGTGGACAAGGGACGTGGGGGATATACAGTTCTTTTCTGTAAACGAAAACCCACAGCTTATACAGATGCTGGAAAGCACAGAACGCTATATCAGCCGTGAAAGCCGGGTGCCTGCCATAGATATGGTGGAAAAAGCTGTTTTCAACTGGGATATAAAGAAAATAGCATCAATGGAAAAGGAAAATCCAAATGCACAGCCGGTGGAAATACCGGAGGGACTGGCCCTTGCGGATATTGCTGATGTGCATGCATACGGCGACGGAAAAAATATCTGTGTGTCACTTTTTGCCAGATACGAGGACGGCGCAGGCGCACAGTACAACTATGCCCTGTGGTTTTACATAGACCCGCAGCTGTGGGAAATAACCTACACTGATATAGTGGAAATGACAAATCCGGACATTGTGTTTACCCCGTATTACCCACCGGCCGAAATAGGCGGTGTGGATTATTCACTGTGGATTGACAAGCTGGATTACCCTTATCACAATGAATTTTATTACGCCCTGGGGGGCAGCAATGGGGAAAACTGCTCCAGCAGTATAGAATTCTGCACAGATATAATGTACACATTGCAGCACCTGCAGCTTGGTGAAAAAGCGGATATTGATATGCAGGGATATGAAACAGGCCGGCACAATGTGATAAGGCTTTTTGAAAAATCCCACAACTATGAACTGGGCAGCCATCTGCGCCTGGTATTTGTGCAGGATTGCCGGTATGTGGCAGTCTGCCCTCACAAGGTGGAACACGGCGTCTGTCACAAAGGAGATGCTGTGTACGAGGTGAAGAATCCGCAGTCAGTACGCGACCTGTTTGAAAAGCACCACACATATATTTCCACAGAAGATTATGAGTCCCTTAAAAAATATGTGACGGATTTTATCACAGAGACACCGCCGCAGAAACTGGCACAGCTTTCGGAAACAGAAATCACACTGCCGGAAAAAATGACCGCCGGCACACAGCTGATTAATTTTGATGTAAGCGACCTGGATAATTACGGCGAACTGGACAATACAGATGATTACTATATCAGCTTCAGATTCTTCGGCCACGATGAACTGGCAGACACATATGCAACCTACAGTGGAGCTATGACAGCAGACAAAACAGCTTCCGGCTGGGAAATTATGGATTTTGGCATAAGAAAAGAATAAGAATGTAATAACAGCGCAAAATTGATAAAAAAATAACAAATTTACATATTTTGTTAAAAAGACTATTGACATTATGGCTGTAAAATGATATAAGTGAAGTATCATCCAAAAGATGATACAGATAGAGGCGCGGCAATGATAAGTACACCGCAGAGGGGGCACCCTGTGAAGCGGCCGAAAGGCAAAACCGCCGAAATATCCACAGAGGCATCTGTGTATATTGGTGCAATGGCTAATACCATGTGCACTCCTGTTGAAAAACAGAGGAGCTATCAGATACCTTAATCGAAATTCCAAGGTTCTGCATAGCTGCAGAACCTTTTCTTTTTTGAAAAATTCTGCGCTGAAAACAAAACACACATTTATGCGGAGGAAAAACTTATGAACTCAATTTATTACAATGGCAAAATCTACGTTGAAAGAGACAGATTTGTGGAAGCTATGCTGGTTTCCGATGGTCTTGTACAGAAAATAGGCACACTGGAAGAAGTAACAGACGGCCTGTGCCCAAAATGCGAAAGAGAAATGATTGACCTTGAAGGCAGAACAGTAGTTCCTGGCTTCAACGATTCCCACAACCATATCCTCAATACAGGTACAGCACTGGCATGTGTAATTCTTCACGGCTCCACAGCTATGGCAGAAATCATTTCAAAAGGCCGTGACTTTATGGCTGAACACCCACTGAAAGCCGGCGACGTTCTGGTAGGCCGCGGCTGGAACCAGGACTATTTCACAGACGAAGAAAGACTGCCTACAAGATATGACCTGGACAAAATCACAACAGAATTCCCAGTAGTTTACACACGTGCCTGCGGTCATATGCTGGTATGTAACTCCAAAGCTCTGGAAGTTGCAGGTATCACAAGAGATACACAGCCAATCCCTGGCGGTGAAATCTACCACTTTGAAGACGGCGAACCAAACGGCCAGTTCTCTGAAAACGCACAGAGAGTTATCCAGGCAATCATTCCTGCAGAAACAGCAGAAAGCATGTCTGAAAAACTGAACATTGCTATGGCATACGCTGCAAGCCTTGGTATCACAACACTGCAGACAAACGATATCAGCCGCGATGCATGGCGCACAATCAATGATGCATTTGCACTTACATATGCAAACAATCCAAACGCTGTAAGAACATACAACCAGTGTGCATTCAACACAGTTGATTCCTATCAGGAATTCCTGGATGCAGGCCATGTTACAGGTTCCGGCAATGATATGTTCAGATACGGTCCGCTGAAAATGTTTGTTGACGGCTCCCTTGGTGCACGTACAGCTCTTATGAGAACACCATACGCTGATGACCCTACAACCTGCGGTGTTCCTACAATGACAGTGGAAAACTTTGAAGCTATGGTTAAACTGGCAGATGACAACAACTGCCAGGTAGCAGTTCATGCTATCAGTGACGGCGCTATCGAAATGGTGCTGAATGCTTATGACAAAGTTATCGAAGGCAACAATAACAAAAACCGTCACGCAGTTATTCACTGCCAGATTACAGACAATGAACTGGTAAACAGATTCCTGGAAAAAGATGTTCTGGCACAGGTACAGCCTATCTTTATCCACTACGATATGAACGTAGTAGCAGAACGCTGCGGTGAAGAAATGGCTTCCACATCCTATGCATTCGGCGATATGTACCGCATGGGTATCCACACATCCTACGGCACAGACTCACCTGTAGAAAACCTGCAGCCGTTTGAAAACCTGTACTGTGCAGTTACAAGAAAACGCCTGGACGGCGCACGCACATACCGTGAAGACCAGTGCGTTGATATTTACGATGCTATTGACCAGTACACACTGGGTTCTGCATACGTTGAATTCGCGGAAGACAGAAAAGGCCGCCTGATGCCTGGCTTTATGGCAGACTTTGCAGTTCTGGACAGAGATATCTTCACAATCCCATCTGACGAAATCAAGGATGTACAGTGTGTAAGAACAGTTCTGGCAGGCAGAACAATTTTTGAAAGATAAAAACATTCCCCCTGAAATGTTTATAGACAGAGCAGCACCGCAGTTTATACTGCGGTGCTGTTTTTGTGTCACATTTTATTTTGCATTTCGGTATGCTTTTTCAATGGCCTTTATCATATAGGTTGTGTCAATTGTAACCCCTGCACGCAGGTCTTCATCCATCCAGCCTGCTGTTGTGCCTGTGCCGTTTTCAACGCCGTCTGTCATATCGTTTATGGCACTGTTGACGCCGTCCATAATATCACCGCCGGCTGTGCCGTCAGACATTGTGGTGTCAGGCACATTGCCGCTTACATTGCCGTCACTGTTGCGGGGTATGTCATCACCCCGGGGCATTGAGTTTGCGCCGGATGCAGCCCCTGCTATGGCTTTCATCCCGTTGGCGGCTGTAGAGGAAAGCATCTTTACATCCTTGCCTTCCAGCCATTTTTCCAGTGTTTCCACCTGCTGGTACCATTCTTTGCCTATGCCGCTGGCGGCTTTCATACCGTAATCATCGCCAAGTTCCTTTTTACTGATGATTTCGCCGCCTGTATAGCCTGCCAGCTGGCCGCCTGCATCAAAGGCTGTCTTGCTTTCCACCTCGTCTATTTTTACCTTCACTATTTTGCCGGCTTTGTCAAAAACAGCGGCCACATAAGTGGTGGATACTGCACTCTGGCCGTTTTTGCCTTCGGTGTATCCGTAGGTGTCGTTTGTGTGGGTATAGCTGGCCATACCTATTCTGTAGTCATTTTCCGGGCTGGCCCGGGGTGTGCCGTCACCGCAGGCTGTAGCTGTA
>JAFQAF010000059.1 GCA_017400025.1 Oscillospiraceae bacterium | reverse complement strand
TCACATAAAGGTCAAAATTTTCCCCTGTGTGCTTCAGTACACTTTCCACTGTTTTGCTGGCATCATCGGGTTTGTTGTAAACCACAATGCTGCCGGATATTCTGTAGTCGTTCATTTTTTCACCCGGCCTGTAAAATTATTGCATATGTATGGCATTTTACATATTTATTATATTTTACTATTTTTATAACATTTTATCAACTGTTATTGATTTAATCTTTCCATTTTGGTGTATATTTTGTGAATTTTCTGTTATTATTTTGATTGTGAAAACAGAATATGATATATTGAAATAAAGATATATATGCAAAAGGAGTGATTTTATGGGAGCACACGCAAATGAGCGCGCAAGAGAAATATACAAATCCAATGCCGGCACAATGATACTGGTGGCATTTATATACGCTCTTGTAAACGGGCTGGCAGGAAAAATCCAGGATGAGGCGGATTTTTTTGTTATATCAATAGTATGTATGGTAATAACAAGCATTGTATCTGCCAGCAGCGCCACCTTTGAGTTCCGCACCTTCAACAGAGGCACAGCGGACACCGCAGACTGCTTTGCTGTTTTCAAAGGTTACGGCGATACATCCAAACTGGTGGCAATTGCACTGGTGCAGACAGCTATCCTGGTGGTGACAGGAGCGGTAACCTCATTGTTTGATGATGCCATTTTCCTTTCCCTGCTGGTGTCTCTGGGCAGCAGCCTGATTTCCATACTGTTTGCCGCAGTGTGGTTTCTGTATGTGGCAAACCCGGGCTACAATACCGCAGATTATTTCAAGGCCTCTGCAAAATACATAGGCAATAACTTCTGGGGATATTTCGGCTTTGTTCTGGGCCATGTGGGAATAATATTCCTTGTGCTGATTATAGGTGTTATGCTCACTGTGGTGGGCCTGCTGTTGCGGGCAATATTCGTGATGCTGTATGCACCGTATATGAGCCTTGCCATAGCCGGCTATGTATCATATCTGATACCGGATGAATGGTACCGGGGCACAGCACAGTTCTGAAAAAGTGTATAACAAAAAAAGGTGGTCAGTGACCACCTTTTTTTTATTTATGTTTTTTCAGAATACGCTGTTGTCTGTAATAAACTTTGCAATATCCTCTGTTACACGCCGGTCAATATGGTTTTCCGGGGCGTATTCTGTGGTATCAGTTACACCGGGCAGGGCCTGAGGCATAAACAGATGGTTAAGGCCCGGATATGCAGTAAAGTAAATATTGTTTCTGTCTTTAAGAACAGACTGCATATATTCATAATCCTTGTCATAATAAACCTGGAAATCCCGCATGCCCTGAAGCACCAGCACAGGTTTATCTGTGTTTTTCAGAATGTTTTCAGCGTCCAGTTCTTTCATTGACAGCCAGTATGATGCCGGCATGCCGAAAGGTGCTGTTTGGTTGTCTGCTGTCAGGTTTTTCACCTGCTGCACCCCGTCCATAACCTGCTGAACCAGCTCCTGCTTTTCCCGTTCTGAAAGGCTCATCTTTTCAAGGGCAGCCATATTCTGGTCGTATATCACGTCCTCCAGGCCGCGGATTGTACCGGCCATCATAACCGCGCCGGCCAGGTTTTTATCCTGCATTATTTTAGGTGCGGACATACCGCCCTGGCTGTGGCCGATGACAAATACAGTTTTGCTGATATTTTCCCGGGCATAGTCAATTGCGGCGTACACATCGTCCATATATTCATCATATATTGTCAGCGTTGCGGCTTTTTCTGCCGCAAGGTCCGGATACTGGAAAAATCGCTTGTTTATGCGGACGGTGGCAATTCCCTTTTCTGCCAGTGAGTGGGCCAGTTCCCTGAAAGGCTTGTTGCTGCCTATGGTTTCATCATAGTCTGATGCACCGCTGCCCTGGACAAGGACAGCCACCGGGTAGCCCTCTTTGTTTTTCGGCAGGGTGACAATACCTTTTACAGCATATTCACCCACTGTGATTTCTTCTTCATAAAACAGGTCTGTTTCCGCCAGCTGCGTCTTCATATCTCGGTTTGTCACGTTGAGATAAAGCCCTTCGGTCACACCATCCGGGCTGTAGGTGAAACTGAACACAATGCCGGAATTTGCGTAATAAGCGGTAACCCTTACAGTGGCGTAGCCGTTCTGCTGTGAATACTCCACGGAATGTATGTTTTCGTATTCACCGGCAAGGGCCACTGTCTGCTCCATGGCGGATTTCAGCGCCCGGGCATCAATCTGTTTTTTCACTGCATCTGAACAGTCTGCCAGCACCGCTTCAAAATCGCCGGCTACCATCAGCTGTGTGTGCTTTTCCGCCAGCTGTTTTGCTGTCTGTTCATCAAGGGCGGTTTTGCCTCCGCAGGCAGTGAGGGCAAGCATCAGTGCCCGGCCAACAGCAAAAATTTTGAGAAACTTTTTCATATCATTCACCTTTTTCCTTTCTGAATTCAATGTAGGAATATACCATAGGTGCAATCACAAGCAGCAGTATAATGGCAAACATTATTACAAACGCTATTTCCGGCGGCATAAATACGCCGCCCATTATAGCGATGCCGCCCGCTATCCACAGCGGGCCGGCCATACGGTGGGTTTTGTTCCACACGTTTTCGCTGGCAAGTGTCCACGGTACTTTGATGCCGAAGGTGTAATTGTGCTTTACCTTTGGCATATAGTTGCCCAGAAGCACAAACATAAAACCCATTGTGATATACATAATACTGTTCATATCTGCAAAATCCGGATTGAAAGCAAAAGCTATTGTAAGCAGTTCCAGCCCGCACAGCAATGCTGTGATAAAAACACGCAGAATATTGAAAACCTTCGGGAATTTGGCGTAACTGCCTTTTTTAGGTTCTATCTTTTCTGCAAAAAGCATAATCACATTTACAAAAAGTGCCATACCCCAAAATACAAACAGCATATATTTGGGCCCGGTGGCATCTATCCGGCCTGATATACCCCAGTGTGTGGGGATAATATCCGGCACACGTGGGTAGTAAAACAGTGTAACCGCCAGAGAAACCAGCAGTATACCGCCTATTATTTTATTTGTTGTTTTATTGTTGCTCATCATTGACCTCCCTGAAAGACATTACCCATGAAAGCAGGTCTTCCATTACAGATGTGTTGATTTCATAGTAAATAAACGTGCCTTTTTTTTCATCGTGTACAAGGCCGGCCTTTTTCAGTATGGACAGATGGTGGGACATTGTAGCACCTGTCATATCAAACTGCCGCCCCAGCCGCCCAGCCGTCATAGGGCCTTTT
>JAFQAF010000058.1 GCA_017400025.1 Oscillospiraceae bacterium | reverse complement strand
TCCTTGCGGAACATACCTTCGCCACTGCAGGGAGCATCCACTATGATTTTATCAAAAAAACCGGGAAAATGCTTTTCAAGGTCTGCAGGGTTTTCGTTGAGGACAATGGCATTTTTTACCCCCATCCTCTCCAGGTTGCCGGAAAGTATTTTTGCACGGGAGGGCACAATTTCGTTGGAAACCAGCAGACCGCTGCCTGCCAGTGCCGCCGCTGCCTGGGTGGATTTGCCGCCGGGTGCTGCGCACAGGTCCAGCACTTTGTCGCCGGGCTGTATACCGGCCGCTGCCACCGGGGCCATTGCACTGGCTTCCTGTATATAGTAAACGCCGGCGTGGTGGTATGGGTGGCGGCCTGGGCGTGTGGCATTGTCATAGTAAAAACCTGTGTCACACCAGTCCACCTTTTCAAGAGAGAACAGGTTTTCCTGCACAAAGCTGCCAATATCGGCCTTGAGGGTATTCACACGCAGTGAATAGTAATTGTCATTGTCATAACCGCTGATAAAATCAGTGTATTCGTCTTTCAGTAAATCCTGCATTTTTTCGCAGAAAAGCTGTGGTAATCCTGCCATAATATCTCCATAGTTTGTTTATTACCATAATAATAACATAAACTGCATATTATTGTCTTGTATTTTGGGTGAAAAAATTGTAATATATGGGAAGAAAAATTGTGAAGAGGAAATGACTATGAAAAAAGGAGTATTGGCAGTGGTGGCTGCCAGCTTTTTATACGGCATAATGCCTATATTTACCAAAAGGGTGCTTATGGAAGGTATGACCAGCGGGTCTGTGGTGTTTTACAGACTGTTTTTCAGCGCTGTGTTTTCATTTATCTTTCTGATGGTAACCCGTACAGATATAAGAATTGAAGCGATACAGCTGGTACATCTTGCAGTTTTCGGCATAATAGGCTTCGGGGCAACAATGGCACTGCTGACAGTGGCATATTCACTGATACCTACCGGGCTGGCCACAATGCTGCACTTTACATATCCGCTGTTTGTAACAGTTGTGATGACTGTGGTATTCAGGGAAAAAATGAGCAGGCTGAAACTGATATCCTGCCTGTGTGCCCTGGGCGGCCTGGCGCTGATGGCTGATTTTTCCAGACTGTCTGTAATGGGCATTGTCCTGGCTGTATGCAGCGGTATAACCTACGCCTGCTATGTGATTGCCAACAGAAAAAGCAGTTTTTCAAACCTGCCGGGCATGGTGATAGTATTCTATGTAAGCTGTTTTGCGGCTGTGTTCTTCGGCATAAAGGCAGTTATTGCAAAGGAATTTATGCTGCCGAAAAACGGACTGTGCCTTTGCCTGCTGCTGATAATAGCAATTTTCTGCACTATAATAACACTTTTCCTGCTGACCTACGGCATAAAGACACTGGGTGCATCCACAGCCTCTGTGCTGAATATGCTGGAGCCGGTGATAAGCCTGATTGCAGGTGTGATAATTTACAAAGAATCTGTAACACTTTTCAGCATCATTGGTGCTGTGCTGGTAGTGGCAGGCGGTCTGGCAGTGGCGCTGGATTCCGGCAACGAACAGAAAGTAAAAGTGCATATAAACACACAGAGATACAGATAGGCTGAATCCGGTATAAATAAGGAGCGGACAATGACAGCAGAAGAAGTTTTTTGCGATTTATACGATAAATATGGAGAGGAATTCAACTGGAGTATGGTCCCTTTTTCAAAAGCAAAAGGACCGTTGGTTGACGAGCTGAAAAGAGAGCTTGGCAAAAACCATTTTCTCTATGATAAAACTATTTATGCAGTGGCAAAATGTGATTCTGATGATGATGTTCTGTATGTGTGCGACAGGGAAAACGGCAAGGATGTATATTATATCTTCCATTTAACCTGGAGTTCACAAAATGAAAAAGGCTTTCCCCGATATGTGAAACTGACCGGGATAAATGCGGTGAAAGAGTATATTGAAGCTAAATATGTTTCAGAATACCTGTAAAGCAAATACCGGCCCGCAAGGCGGCTGTGAATATCAGCAACAGAAAGAGGTTACTCAATTGTAAAATCGAGTAACCTCTTTTAAATTTACATCATTTATATCTGCCGTGCCCGTTCCTCTGCCAGCTGTCTGAAAAGAGTCATTTCCTTATCAAGATTTTCCCTTATTTCTTTCAGGCTGTGGTGAACAAGCTGTTTGTTTTTTACAGTCTGCACACCGTTTATCCACACACTGTCCACGTTGGAAGGGTTTGCACTGTAGACAATGACGGAGTATGCATCGTACACAGGGAACATATTCACAGAATCAGTTTCTATCAGAACAAGGTCTGCCTTTTTGCCTTTTTCAATGCTGCCGGTTATCCCGTCTGTGCCCAGGGCTTTTGCACCGCCCATTGTGGCAAGGTAAACTATTTCCTGTGCTGTGAATGCGCCACGGTCGTGATTTTTTGTTTTGTGGGCACGGGTAACC
>JAFQAF010000057.1 GCA_017400025.1 Oscillospiraceae bacterium | reverse complement strand
CCCCCACAGCCAGGCTGTGCAGCCTGGAGAATTTTTCGCTGATTATCACGCCCTCATCCATCTCCAGCGGCTGTCTGTCCCTGCGGGTGCGCAGGTCTGCTATTGCCGGCATATCCTCTTTCCGGGCAACGTGTACGTTTATGGTGTTATCATCATCAGCTGTATACACCTTGGCGGCATAGGTCATCAGCGGCACGGCCTGTACCACATTTTCGTCCTCTGCCAGCAGTGCCAGCACGTCATCGCTGTAATGGTGGTCCTCCAGAGTTATGGTGGTGTCATAGCTTATAATTTCGCCGTACTGTATGCCCACCACGCTGGAAACAGAATCCTTTATGGCAAATCCCAGTACCAGCAGGCTGGTACAGCCGGCCACGCCGATAACAGTCATAAAGAAACGGCTTTTGTAGCGTATCAGGTTTCTGGCTGTAATCTTTGTGGTAAAGGAAAATCTTTTCCATATAAAAGGAATATATTCCACAAAAATCTTTTTGGCATTTCTCGGTGCTTTGGGGCGCATCAGCCGGCTGGGGTTTTCTTTCAGGGTACCCCTTGCCACAAGGAAAGTCACACCCATCATCAGCAGGGTAAAGCTGCACACGCCTATGGCTGCCACAGAGGCCGGCATTGTCAGCAGCATATCCGGCAGGTCGTACATCAGTCTCCAGCAGAAGTAGATTACACCCGGGAATATGGCCATACCCACCGGTATAGCCACCACACTGCCTATCATACTGGCAGCCAGTGCATAAATCACATACTTTGATGTAATCTGTCCCCTTGAAAAGCCCAGGGCAGAGAATATGCCTATCTGGCTTCTTTCCTCGTCTACCAGGCGTTTCATTGTTGTCATACACACCAGAGCCGCCACAAGGAAGAACAGCATCGGGAATACCGTGCCTATCTTGCCCATCTGGGTGGAGTTGTTGTCATACATATAGCTGGAAAAATGTGAATTTCTGTCCAGCACTGTCCATTCAGCATCCGGCAGTTCTGCCAGGTCCTGCTTGGCTTTTTCTATATCTATTCTGGCTTTTTCCACCTCTTCAGCCAGTTCCTTTTCCGCATCGGCCAGTTCCTTTACACCTTTTTCGTATTCGGCGCGGCCCTCGTTCAGTTCCCGCCGTGCTTCGCGCAGTTTCTTTCGTCCTTTGGAAAGGCTTTCTCTGCCTTTCTTTAGTTCCCTGCGGCCTTCAGCCACCTGCTTTTCGCCCTCTTCAATGGCCCGGATACTGTCCTTTGCCGCCTGCACACTGCCGCCGCACATGGCGTCCAGTGCCCGCGGCACGTTCTCCAGCGGAATATCTCCGGTCAGCTGCTGTACTGCCCCAAGAGCGGCGGTAAGCTGTGTCAGCTGCCGGGCAGCGGCGCTGTTTGCTTCAATCAGTGCACTGTTCTGTGCAATTGTGGCTTTGTTTGCCTCTATTGTACTGTTGTTGGCTTCGGTTTTACTGCGGTTTTCTGCAATTTTCCGGTTGTTGGCGGCTATGGTTTCAGCATAGCTTTCACTTTCCGGGTCAAGGGCGGCATTTTCCTGCTCCAGCTGTGCAATTTCGGCTGCCAGCTGTGTGTTTTCGCTTTCCAGCCGGCTGTTTGCATTTTCCAGGTCTGTGTTGGCCTGCACCAGGGCGGTGTTGCCCTGTGTTATCATTTCCAGCTGGGCTGTATAGCCTGCCGCCACCCGGGACACAGTTGCTCCTGCCGGAACAGTGCCGCTCTGCAGCACACTGTTCACCATTGTGTACAGACTGTGCAGATTGTTTATATTTTCCACTGCCGCAGCATAGTCGCCCCCTGCAGAAGCAGCTATCTGCTCTTTTGCAGCTTTCAGCTGTTTTTCGGTGTCATCCAGCAGTTTTTCTGCCTTGTCCAGCTCTTTTCTGCCTTCCTCCAGGTCTTTTTCACCGGACTGCAGCTGGGTTTCTGCATCCATTATGGTATAGTAGGCATCCTCCAGCTCTTTCTTTGCATCGGCTATTTCTGCCTCTGCTTCCGCCACCTCTTCCGCCAGCTCTCTTTCGCCGTCTGCTATTTCTTCGGTGGCCTCTGCCATTATCTTTTCCTTCAGCACAGTTTCCTGTTTTCTGAACACCGGCTCCAGCCTGTCTGTCACATTGTCAATGTGTTCTTCGTACCTATCGGAAAAACAGTCCATCTCTGCGGCGTTGTCCACAGTGAGATAAACAGAGGTGTAGTATTCGCTGAGGAAATTTGAACTGTCCACAAAAACAGTGGTGGAAAGGTTCAGATTGTCCAAAGTTGAGGTCTCCTTGCTGGAGGCCATATACTGTGGTGTTTTGCATATACCCACAATGGTGTATTCCGTAACTGCCAGTTTTTCTTCCAGGTCCTCGTCTTCAAGGTAAAGTTTCACCCTGTCACCGATTTCATACACCTTGCCAAAAGAGGATGACCCCAGTGCCACGGCTTCATCGGTGACCCGGGGCATTCTGCCCTCTGTCAGCTGTATTCTGTTTACTGCGCTGTCAATTTCCTGCACCCTTGTCAGGTATATGTTTTCATTTTTTATCCCGTACACATCGCAGAAGCGGGTGGCGTATACCTCTTTCACGCCCTCTGCACCTGCTATAACGGCTATATCCCCGTCGTCAAAGCCTACGGCAGAATACAGCTGCAGGTCCATAAAATTCTGTGTATCGTAATATTTGTCTACACTTGCGCGCATAGTGGGCTCTGTGCTCATCAGCCCCACCATAAAGGCCACGCCAATCAGCACTATCAGCACTATGGTCACAAATCTTTTTGCTGTTTTCCTTATCAGTCGGAAGGTATCCCTGTGAAACATCAGTATTCAATATCCTCCACGTTTTTAGGGGTTTCGTTTATAATCACGTCTTCTATTCTGCCGCTGCGCACCTTGATGATTTTCTGGCCCATATCAGCCAGGGCGGCATTGTGGGTAATCATCACCACTGTCATATTGTGCTCTCGGGACATATCCTGCAGCACCTTCAGCACCTGCTTGCCGGTCACATAGTCCAGCGCGCCGGTAGGCTCGTCACACAGCAGCAGCTTTGGGTTTTTGGCCACGGCACGTGCTATTGCCACTCGCTGCTGTTCGCCGCCGGAAAGCTGTGAAGGGAAGTTGCCCCGTCTGTTTTCCAGTCCCACCATTTCCAGCACCTTCCGGCTGTCCAGAGGGTCTTTGCATATCTGGCGTGCCAGCTCCACATTCTCAAAAGCTGTCAGGTTCTGCACCAGATTGTAAAACTGGAACACAAATCCTATGTCATGGCGGCGGTATTCCACCAGCTGTTTTTCACTTGCGGCAGAAATATCCCTGCCGTCCACCTCAATTGTACCGCCGGTTATGGTGTCCATACCTCCCAGCAGGTTCAGTATTGTGGTTTTGCCTGCGCCGGAAGCCCCCAGTATTACCACAAATTCCCCTTTGTCAATTGTAAAGTTTATATTGTCCAGTGCCTTTATTTCAACCTCACCCATACTGTAGGTCTTGCACACATTTCGAAACTCAATAAAAGCCATTGCTTTTCCCTCCGGTAAAATTTTTGCTACCTTACATTATAACATATTTTGTGGGTAAAAAATGAACAGTATAAAAATTTTACATATAAGTACAAACAAAAAAGCCCCTGCACACAGCAGAGGCTTTGATTCTGTTTAATGATTTTCAATAAAATCTGTGATTTTGTGAATCAGCATGTCCAGGGCTACCATATTGTGGCCGCCTTCCAGAACGATTATATCAGCATTCTTTTTGCTTGGTTCCACATATTTTTCGTGCATAGGCTTTACAGTTGTCAGATACTGCTGTGTGATGGACTCAATGCTTCTTGCCCTTTCCTTCATATCACGCATTGCCCTGCGCAGTATACGGGTGTCTGCATCTGTGTCCACAAACACTTTGATATCCATCAGGTCACACAGTTCCTTGTTTTCAAAAATCAGTATGCCTTCCACAATAATAACCTTCTGCGGCTCAATATGCACCACATCATTGCTGCGGTTGTGCACAGTGTAATCGTACACAGGACATTCAACAGACTTGCCGTCTTTCAGCATTTTCAGATGTTCCACAAACATGTCAGTGTCAAAAGCCTGGGGAATATCATAGTTTAAAAGACATCTTTCCTCGTATGTCATTTCATCGTGGCGTTTGTAGTAGTTATCGTGATAAACCACTGTTATCTTATCACCGAAGTGCTTTTTCAGATTGTTTGTAAGTGTTGTTTTGCCGCTGCCTGTACCGCCGGCGATGCCTATAACCAGAACGTCCATATTTACCCTCCGCAAAATAGTTTCTCTGTTTATTTTACAGTAATACAGAAGATATTACAAGAAAATTCTTAAAATAAGCACATAAATGTTCAGTTAAGGGACTGAAGATATGCGGAAAGAATGTTCAGGGCGGTTTCTTTGTCCTTTGGGGAACAAGCGTTAAGTCTGTCAATAATCTCCGCCTGTTTTGTTGTAATAGATGTGTCGTTCTCTGTGAAAATTTCATCGGGTGTGATATGCAGCACCTGGCATATACGCAGAACAGTTTCTGTTCGCATATTCACCGTGCCGCGTTCTATATCGGCATATGTTCTGTCAGAAAGGCCGGCTGCCTCTGCCACCTCTGCCTGTGTCATACCCATTTTTTTACGTACATTCAAAAGCTTGTTACCAATAGTGTGTAAATCCAGAATCAGCATTTTTCTTCCCCTTGTATATCTTATACAAGAATTATAGTTCCGTTTTTATTTGACAAACAGGAAGAATAGTTTTACAATTATAAGAATAATAGTTCCTAGAAGAAAGAGGTGTAAAAATTGAGCGATAGTATGGGAACAAAAGAAGCAGCTGAACTTTGGGGATATAAACAATCTACCATAGCCGATTGGTGTAGAAAAGGTTTAATTAAAGGCGCTGACCAAGACGGAAAAGGTAGTCCTTGGCATATTCCAAAAGACGCAAAATGTCCAAAACCGATTAAAAATAAGGAGAAAAAAGTATGAAAAAAGTAATAGCTATTTTATTAAGTTTAGTTTTAGTTTTGTCTTTAACTGCTTGTGGAGGTACAAAATATAAATTCGATTCTATCAATAAAATATATTTATATACATCAAATGGAAAACTTCTTAGTGGTGCTGATAACTATGAAAAAGAAAAGTTTTCTATCGAAATTAATGTTGATAAAGAAACTGTTGTTTTTAAAACAGAAAATGGGAAATATAAAGCAAAATTTGATAGAAGTAGAGGTGATGAAAAAGAAAGTGGCCTTATTTGTCAAATTGTTTGGGAGGAAGCACCTGTTATAATGGAAGGCTTCACAGCTTCAAAAATGTCAGACCTTATTGTTGTATATAATGATTATTATAAATCTGCTACATTGACATTTGATGTTGATGGAGAAATACAAGGTACTCGCGTGTCCTTGCGTCCTCAATACGAATGGATAATAGAATAAAAAATAGGAAGCCTTTCAGCTTCCTGTTTTTTATATATCAATTTTCCAAAAGAGAAACATATTTGTAAATTGTAGTGCTGATGATATTGCAGGCGATGCCTTCGAGAACCCTCCGGTCGTTGGTCTGTAAAAAAAGAAAATCCTCAGCCACTGGGATGGCCAAGGTTTCTTGTGGTTGCGGAGGCTGGATTTGAACCAACGACCTTCGGGTTATGAGAAAACTTAAATCCGTATTGTAAACTATGACAAAGTGCGGTTTTCCCAGTAAAATAAAGCAATTTTTCACCTCGGTTATCGGAATTTCGGCCAAAATTTTTATTCACTCCTAACCTTTTGAACCGTGAGTGAATAAAAAGTGAACACTTTTTATTCTCTTGTCAGCTGCCTGAACTTCCACTGAAAGCCATGTAAGGTTCGATTAAATCGTTACTTTTTATTTTATAACTGTATTATACCATAATAAAATTCGCTTGTAAAAGTTACAATATTGAAACCACTCCGAAAAGTAAATAGAATATATTTAGATATTTGCTTTTCATCATATAAAGTGGATTTATACCATAAGCAACTGCACTTGTAAAAATTGCAATTCAGTTGTGTCTGTAAAAAGTTAAACTATTGAAACTACTCCGAAAAGTAAATAGAATTTAATTAGGAATTTACTTTTCACTGTATGAGCCGCACCTATATCATAATCTGTTGCCCTCGCAGAAGCTATAATACGACTGAATCAGCCAAAATGATAAAGTGTTGAAACCACTCCGAAAAGTAAATATACTAAAGGCAAATCAACAAGGAAGGAGGGGATATTATGGCCAATACTGAAAAGATGAAAATTCGTACAATTAAAGGTGTTGTGCTGGAACTGAAAAAGATTGACCCAGACTGTGCTGTTTCAGAATACTTTATCCGTAAGCTTTGTCAGGAAAATAAAATTCCTCATCAGATGGCTGGTTCCAAATATCTTATTAATATGGAAGACGTTTATAAAATGTTTTTTGACAATAATTAGCACCTGAAAAATTCTCCCGGTCACTTTATATGGCCGGGATTTTTTTATTTATATTAATAATTTAATTCTGTCCTGAACAATTTTATTCAATAGTTCAAGTCTTTCTTCACTTATCTTTATTTCTTCATGCTGCCTGAATTCAAAATCTTTAAGCGCCAAAAGGTCCTTTCGGATTTCATCAGTCATCAGAGCTTTTGCAGTTACAATAAAGTCTGTACCTATGCGAGGTGTGCATTTGTTTATATACCACTCAGGATTTTTCAGCTGGTCGTTGTCAAGGTCAAACAGCAGACTGCGGTTGTTATCAAACACTGGGGCAGAATCCACCACATCCATAGTGTCAGTATCAAACAGCACGCCAAAATTGCCAAGATGCCTGTCTGTGTTAAGGATAATTGCATCCAGCACGCACATTCTGCGGAAATCATCACCACAGCCAATGCTGTCATAATATTTTAAAAAGCTGGAAATCGTTCTGCTATCTCTGCTCACAACATCACTGATTTTTGCAAGACCCAGTTTTTCAGATGTAAACAGTTTACAGGTGGAAACCAGCTTGTCATGGTGTATATCCAAATCGTAGTGCAGTGGCTTATTGCATATTTTTTCTGAAAGCTGTGCTGCAAAGAATTCTGAAAAAGGTTCCAGCTCAAATGTTGCGCTGCCGGTTTTGTACAGATAAATGCCGCTGTCTTTTTTTACCCAGCATTTTGCATAATATCCGTCTGTGCCAAATTCCGGAGATGTGGAAGACACAGATGGACTGCTTACAGAGCCGTCAAAGGCAGCTTTTGCCACGATTTCATTAAACTCATTGTCATACAGTGATACCTGCTTCCAGCGCAAAGGAGAACCGGCTTTTTTTACCCAGAAAGTATCATTTAATGAAAGAGCATAGGTAACATCAAGAAAGCCTTTCAGGTCATCACAGCCGTACTGCAAGAGCAGTTCTTCAATGTGCTTTCTGTGTTTCGGGGCCTTTCTTCGCTCCAGAAAAGAAGTCAAATCAAGATAACCAAAAGGACGGATATCGCTGTGCCATTTTATTTCCTGTGCCTGATATTCTTCGAACTCATCCAGGTAGAAATCAAATTCAAGAACAAGTGTATCTTTGTTCATCAGATGATAGCGCATAGTATCCCTCCTTTATAATTATATAAATTTATTATAGCATATGTGTTTTGGTATTTTCAATCTGCGGTTTTATTCCATTTTAATCAAGGATAGCTTTGATTATTTGCTCATTCATATCGTTATAGGAATTCCAGTATTCATCTTTCAGATTATAAACGGAATTTTCTATAAACAGTTTTATATATTTTACAATCTGTACAGCATCAACGCCTGCTTTTTGCTGAATAGTCTGAGCATTTACAGAAATAATTTCGTGAGCAGTGATGTTGCGGATATTCTGTTCTGCATCTCTTAATTTTTCTGCGGCCTCTTTTATTTCATCGCTATCAGAAAATTCTTTTATCAGATGCAGCATCTGTGAAGAACTGTAAAAATGCTCTTCCAGCTTGTACTCTGCATCTTTGATGTTGTATGCGCTAACAAGACATTCTTTTACTTTTTTACCCAGCTCACTTTTGTTCATACGGGCGATATTTGGGTAAAATACACCCTTGTAATTTGGCTTGCAGAAATCGTTTTTGTAATCTATGCCACAAGCTTTTTTCAGATAAACTGCAAAAACATCCAGTATTACAGGTGAAATAGCACGGATAAAGTCAGCATACTGGCGCTGTTTTCTTTTGATTTCCAGAATAAGAGTATATTCAAACGCCGGCAGAATCTCGGAATTTTTCACAGGCAGGAAATCAAATTTGTTCAATTTTGCAATTTCTTTATAGCCTTCGATGTCAAGCTGGCTGCGCATTAAAGCTGCTCTTATCATTGCCAGTGCGCTTGGGGTTAAAAATTTATTTATACTTTTGGCAAGAACATTTGCTGCGTGGTAATCATAGTTTTTTATATGCTCCATGATTATCTCTTTTTTTATTTTTGCCATAAGGTTTGCACTGTGAATTTCACGGCAGCGGTTTTCATAACCAGGCTTGTTATCTTCGTTTGCTTCCCAATAAAACTCATTGTCATAGTTTTCAGGCAGTTCGGTTTTAAAATTTTCTTTTCTGACCGGTGTGGAAACCTGAACAGCTGTTATATCTTCTGCGGAAAGTGTGGATATAATTTCCATAGCACTTTTCATAGCAGGTGTACCGGAAGAAAGATTCAGCAATATTTTACTGTCCGGGTTTTCGCCTGTTATTTTTTTAATCACAGTCTCAAATTCCTGATAGAAAGTGTCAAACAGCTGCACTTCTGTCAGGTCTTCTTTTTTTATCAGCTCAATATGTTCAATTTCAAAATTCAGATGTTTCTGCAAACGCTCAAGGCTGTCAACATATCTGTTGTCAAGGTTATGACGCTCTGTCATTTCTTTGGATAAAAACAGATACACCTTTTTAGGTCTGTAAGTACGGCAGATATGTAAAACAGCGCCGTCCCGGAAATTTGCAATTGGGTCATGGCCGCCCACTGCGGAAAAAAGAATATATTCTTTCATTTTAAAACTCCTTAAAAATTGTAGTCCATCCCCTGACGGGGTTCTGAATAATTATGAGAAAAAGTTTTTATGATTATGATGATTGTTCATCCCCTGTCGGGGGTATATATGTATTTATGAAGAGACACATAAATGTTTCGTGAAAGGAGAAAAAGTTTTCATCCCCTGACGGGGGTATATGTATTTATATATGCGTACATTTGATTATATGTTTTCATATATAGCGTTTTCATCCCCTGACGGGGTTTTATATGTATTTATTTCAGTAAAAATTCTTGAAACCTCAAAAGAACTCACAGTTTTCATCCCCTGACGGGGTTTTACATGTATTTATTAAAGATCTAAACACAGCCAGTAGAATCAACATTGGACTGTTTTCATCCCCTGTCGGGGATATAAATGTATTTATTTAACACAGAGGGCTTTGATTACCAGTCACTCGCAGTCTTCATCCCCTGTCGGGGGATATATATGTATTTATACAAAAGCGAACTGAGTTATTCATATAGTACAAGGTTTTCATCCCCTGCCGGGGATATATATGTATTTATCAAAAAATAGACAGTGGCAGGAATACATGTCAAAGTTTTCATCCCCTGTCGGGGAATTTATTTATATTCGCTGATGTTATCGTATGTATTGGCGTGTTTTCATCCCCTGACGGGAATTTATATGTATTTATCGTGCAAATTCTAATAAATACGCGCGATTATATGAGTTTTCATCCCCAAGTGGGGATATGTGTGTTTATTAATCACAAAATCACAGTTTATGTACCAGCTACAAGATTTTCATCCCCCATTGGGGATATATGTAATTATAAAAGATATGGTTATATGTTTGAACACGAGGCTACATAGTTTTCATATCCGTGCGGGAGATTTATATGTATCTATAAGAATTACTGCCATGCCCTTTCTGTGGGGGTAAAGCGTTTACGTCCCCTATCGAGGATTTATATATATCTATTGATTATGCAAATTGGTTATATTATTACACAATAGAGTTTTCATCCCTGATGGGGATTTACACATATTTATGAATAACACATAAAGTTATAAGATTTAAAAGTTGTTTTCATCCCCTTACGAGGTGTTATATGTATTTATTCTATTGGATTTGTAAGTGCGATTGCGGAAATGTATTTTCATCCCCTGTAGGGGATTTATATGTTTTGTATTAAAGGAATTGATGTATCACGTTATCAAGGTAAGTCATCATCCCCTAACGAGAGGTATATATTTATCTTCTCTGGTATTTCACAGAGTATAAAGATAGTTTGTTTTCATCCCCTTACGGGGAGTATATGTATTTAATAAATTGATCCGTTATTAAAATATCGTCTTTAGTTTTCACCCCCTATCGGGGTTATTGTATAATTAACGGCCTTGAAATGACTCCGCATAAATGGTTTTCATACCCTCTTGGGTGTATATATGTACTTATACAGATGGATTTCACTTGGTTCGGCTTATGTTAGTTTTTCATCCCCTGTCGGGGGGGTATATGTATCTATAAACACCTCTGATGAGTCTTTGAAAATTAAGACGAAGTTTTCATCCCCTGTCGGGGGATATATATGTATTTATAAAATGATTTTTGCAGTTATGGCGAAAGGAAAACAGGGCTTTCATCCCCTGTCGGGGATATATATGTATTTATGCAAGATTCCACAGCTATTTTACATCAGCATTACCGTTTTCATCCCCTGTCGGGGATATATATGTATTTATTCCTCCCCTTAAAATTTGGCAGTATTACTGGCCAAAAAGCAGGGTTTGCGGCGGAAAAGCTGTACAGCAGGTTTTATGACGGATTTTATACCGCTATATGCTGCATAAACCCGCTGTACAAGCCTATCGGCGCAAAAAGCTATTTTATAGCTATTGTGCACACACCCATTGTGTATTTTTTGTTCTGATAATAAGTGCGTTTTATAATATGTGGAGACACACCCACTACTTTGTCTTTATTATGCTTATGTTTTTCTTTAGCATCTTTGCCTAAAGTAGCTTCAATGATTTTACTTATGCGGTCCACTGTCTGCGGTGATTTACCTAACAATGGATAAGTCACTGTTTTGGTCTGATAACCTGTGCCACCACCTATCAGTATGCTGTCTTTTTTCTGCGTACCATTTGATTTAAAAGACATATCAAAGCAATTTAAATTGTTCTGAGCAAAGCTATTTATGGCAGCCATAATATCATCTTTATCAAACGGACAAATAGTAGTGTCTATGGTCAGGTCAAATTCAACCGTTGTG
>JAFQAF010000056.1 GCA_017400025.1 Oscillospiraceae bacterium | reverse complement strand
TTGTGCTCACATGGATTCTGGCATACTTTGCATATATGACAGCAGGTTTCATTTCCTTTTGCAACACTGTATTTTATCATTGTTTATTTTTCACCTTTATGTTAAAATATTAATTAAGTTAAAATAAGTATATAATAAAATAAACAGGAAATCAATAAGCTGTTAAAAGAAAGCAAAAATAATCATGGAATACAAAAGAGAAAAACTGCTGGACTGTGCCTGCAAACTGGGGCGCGGTCTGCTGGAAAATGGCGGTGAAATATACCGTGTAGAGCAGGCCATAGGCTTTTTTATGAAGGCTTACGGTATAGCTGACCCACAGATATTCGCCATACCGGCCACAATTATAGTAACAATCGAAAATGAGGAAGGCAAAGCCATAACACAGCTGGAGCGAGTTACCTCAATTGCACAGAATATGAGCCGTCTTCACAAAGTGAACGACCTGTGCCGCTGGGTATGTGAAAACACTCCTTCACCTGACGTGATATATGACAGGCTGGATGAAATACATAGAACAAAACTGTATACTTTCCCTCAGCAGATGATTGCATACGGTGTGGCTTCTGCATTTTTCTGTTATTTCTGGGGCGGCAATACAGGCGATGCAATTGTGGCATTTATTGCAGGTATCGCTACAGAATTCTGTCTTAAACATCTGGGTGATGTAAAGGCAAACACACTGTTTTCCAATCTTATATCCAGTATGGTTATAGCAGTAGTGGCTATTATAGGTATGCTGACAGGTATAGGAAACAATATAGATATGATTATCATCGGCGCCATAATGACACTGGTGCCCGGTGTCGGTATCACAAATATTATGCGTGATATCATCAGCGGTGACGTTATCACCGGCACAAACAAAATTGCCGAGGTTATGCTGATAGCCATTTCAATCGCAGTAGGCATTGCGCTGCCTCTGTCAATGTTTACAGGATTTCTGGGAGGTGCATTATAATGGATATTATCACCGGATATGTACTTCCTTTCTTTTACGCCGCTATGGCATGTGCCGGATTCTGTGTAATGTACAATATGCACAATTTCAGAATTGCTTTTGCTGCATGTGTGGGGGGCGGTCTTGCCTGGGTGGTTTACCTGCTGTGTGCACCTACCGGTTCTGTGATGCTGCAGAACTTTGCCGCTGCTGTTTCTGTGGCAATATTCAGCGAAATCATGGCCAGGGTTTTCAAAACACCATCCACAGTATTTCTTATTGTAGGCATTCTGCCTATGGTTCCCGGCGGCGGTATTTACTACACAATGGAATACTGTATCCAGGGAAATATGCCTATGTTCCTTGAAAAACTGGTTACAACACTGGGGGTTGCGGGTGCCATCGCTGTAGGTGTTTCCCTTATAAGTTCCTTTGTAAGGATTCTTACAGCCAACAAGTTTGAAAATTAATTATATTTTATAAAAGGAGATTCTGATTATGAGTGATCATATCAATGCAAAAAAAGGCGATATTGCTGAAAGAATTCTTTTACCGGGCGATCCTCTCAGAGCAAAATACATTGCTGAAACCTATCTGGAAAACCCTGTATGCTTCAACGAAGTGCGCGGTATGCTGGGCTATACAGGCACATACAAGGGTGTTCCGGTATCTGTAATGGGCACCGGTATGGGTGTTCCTTCCATACACATCTATGCAAGGGAGCTGATGACAGAGTACGACGTAAAAACCCTTATCCGCATCGGTACAGGCGGCAGTTATGATGAAAGCCTGAATGTAGGCGAACTGGTTATTTCCAAAGGCTGCTGCTATACATCCTCCTTTATGGATTATGCTGACCTGCACGGCACATTCTCTGCTGTAGCTGACTTTGAGCTGGTTTACAAAGCAAACAAACTGGCAAAGGAAATGGATATTCCTGCACGCGTTGGTCTGACAGTATGCAATGACCTGCTGTACTTTGACAATAAACCTGAAATTGCAAGACAGTGGAACAAATACGGTGTAATAGGTTCTGAACAGGAAGCAGTTGC
>JAFQAF010000055.1 GCA_017400025.1 Oscillospiraceae bacterium | reverse complement strand
TTTGAGCTGTGCCCTTGTAAAATGTACGCTGTTACAGGTTCTGACGGCAAGACAACCACCACAACCCTTATCAGCGAAATGCTGAAGGAATCCGGAAAGACAGTCCATCTGGGCGGCAATATAGGCCGTGCCCTGCTGCCGATTGTAGACACAGTGAAAGAAGATGATGTGGCAGTGGTGGAGCTTTCCAGTTTCCAGCTGATTTCAATGCGCCAGTCCCCGGATGTGGCTGTGGTTACAAACGTTACACCAAACCATCTGGACCACCACAAGGACATGCAGGAATATATCGATGCAAAGCGCAATATCCTTCTTTACCAGAACAGAAACTGCAAGGCTGTACTTGGCTATGAAAACGAAGTAAGCCGCAATATGGAAGATGATGTAAAGGGCAAATGCGTGTTCTTCACACGTCTTACAGATATCAGCCGGTGGCCGGACTGCGGTTATATTGATGCTGACGGCATGCTTTGTGTGGGCGATGAAAAAATAGTACATCAGGATGATGTGGCACTGCGCGGCAAACACAATCTGGAAAACCTGCTGGCTGCCTTCTGTGCGGTAAACGGGGATGTATCTTTTGAATGTATGACAAAGGTGGCAAAGGAGTTCAGAGGTGTTGAACACCGCATTGAGCCTGTGCGTACTCTCAACGGTGTGCAGTGGTTCAATGACTCCATTGCGTCCAGCCCTACAAGAACAATAGCAGGTCTCAGAAGCTTCCCACAGAAAATCTGTATTATCGCAGGTGGCTATGACAAAAAAATACCTTACGAACCGCTGGCACAGCCTGTTATAGACAATGTAAAACTGCTTGTTGTAATGGGCCAGACCGGGCCGGCAATTGAAAAGGTTGTAAGGGAACATCCGGATTTTGAAAAATCCGGCATGAAAATTCTCCGTGCAGACAGCATGGAACAGGCTGTGAAGCTTATGTATGAAAATACACAGCCGGGAGACATTGTTTCTCTCAGCCCAGCTTCAGCCAGCTTTGACCTTTACCCGAACTTTGAGGTAAGAGGCAGACATTACAAACAGTTGGTTAATGAATTATGATTAAAGTAGCATCTGCTGAACCGGAAAAGTTCAGTAAGAATATAAGCGGCACTTCCTTTCTTTCAAAGAAAATGAAGTGTGAATACATATCTGCGGCCGAATTTGACAAAGGCAATTTCTATGCACTGAACGACTGCGGCCTTATGCTTATGGGGGAAAATCTGTCTCTGTGCGGCACTCCTTCAGAGGACGATATTGAAACCATACTGTCCTTCTGCCAGTTTCTGGGGGTGTATGGCATAGAATCAGAAATACCGGACCTCAACATAGGCTCAAAGCGTACAATGCATCTGATGCAGTACACCGGAGAAAGCTGCCCGGTATGTGATGAAATTATCACAAATGAGAATATTTACGGTTTTTCAGAATTCTGCTGTTCAAACTTTATGGGCTCTGCATTTTCCACTGTATATTCCTATTTTGCCCGTAAGGTAAACAAAGGGATATCGGATATTTATTATCTTGTGGAAAACAGAAAGATTGTATCCGGTGCTCTTGCCACCAGATACGGCACCCGGGAAGTGTATATCACCTTTGTGTCCACTTCACGCCCAAACAGGAAAAAAGGGCTGGCAGCAAAGGTAATACAGCATATTGTGGCGTCAAATCCGGGCAGAAGGGTTATACTTATGTGTGAAGAGGAACTGCTGCCTTTTTATACAAAACTGGGTTTTGAAAAATACGGCGAAATTTATTTATATATATTAAGGGAAGAAAATATATGATTGAAAAATTTTTTGATGTAAAACCACGGCTTGTGCAGCTGGACCGGGAAGTTATGGAACTGTGCAAACCTTATTTTGAAAAAATCGACAGAACAGCACAGTTCAATCAGCTGAAGGTCCTGAGAGCTTTTATTGACAACAATATTTCTGCACAGCACCTTACCGGTACAACCGGCTATGGCTATGATGACAGAGGCCGTGACGGTCTGGACAGACTTTTTGCAGATATTATGGGGGCAGAGGATGCACTTTGCCGCTATAACTTTATGAGCGGCACACATACGCTCACTGTTGCGCTTTTTGGTGTACTGCGTACCGGTGACCTGATGGTATGTGCCACCGGCACTCCTTATGACACTCTCCATGGCGTTATCGGTATTGACG
>JAFQAF010000054.1 GCA_017400025.1 Oscillospiraceae bacterium | reverse complement strand
TCATTGAAGGCAGTTACAGCAGTAATGCCGATTACAGGTTTTTTCATTTAGGTACCCTCCATTTGAATTTAATATAATTATTATACAATAATATTAATCAAAATAACAGTTTTAAATATAAAACCCTGAAGTTGTATCTGTATGAAGAACAAATTGATTATAATTCCACGAAAAATAACGATTAGCTGAAAATTGTGCAGAATTCATTATAAATAATAAAAATTCTTTTTTTACAGAAAAATAACAAAATTGTAAACAATTGTTTATAAAATTTTTTTGATTTATGTCGAATGCTATGTTATAATGTATTAGTAATCTGTAAAAGTATGCCCTGGAGGCAATTTATATAAACGAGGAGATAATATGACAAAAGAAAAGGACAACAAAATCGAAAAAGCAAAAGTTGATTTCGAAAAAGACATGATAGAAGTTGAACAGGCTGAAAAGGAAAGAAAAACATATTCAGCCAAAAAAGGTAAAAAGAATGACAAGGTGCGCACCAGAAGAATTGTTACGGGCGGTGTATTCTGTTTCCTTGCACTTGTGGGCCTTGTTTCAATTATCACCAATATTTTTTCACTGGGTGTGAAAATTGTGGATAATGAAGGCGAAAAACAGGAATACAACAATCTTCTTACAACACTTGTAGTATATGACCCACTGCCTTTTGAATCACCTGACCAGGCTGACCAGCAGATGCTGCTTGCCAGCAGTGTGTGGGCTGCAATTATGAATGAAGATATGTCCATCTATGAAACAGATGAATACGGTTATACTCTTCTGCCTGCAGTTGATGTGGACAAATACTTTTCAAAAGTTTTCGGCACAGGCATCAAGCTGGAACACGGCAGCTTTTCAGACCGGGACGTAGAGTTTGAATTCAACAAGGAAAAACAGGCATACGTAGTACCGGCTACAAACTTCCCTACAGGTTTTACACCACAGGTAGAAAAAATCAAAAAGACATTTACAGAAAAAATCGTTACAGTGGGTTATCTTTCACCATCCAACTCCTGGGCAGATACAACAGGCGGCGCTCTTTCAAAATATGTTGACTATATTTTTGAAAAGCAGGATGGCCAGTTTGCCCTGGTAGCAGTAAGGGAAAGTGCAATGAAGGTTGAACTGCCGGAAGCAACCCCGGCACCGGATGCACAGAATTAAATATCTCAGGCCGCAGAAATCTGCGGCCTTTATATTTACAGACTTTTTGTGGACAAGGCAGGAACTCTGTGATAAAATATATTCAAATGCAATGAACGGAAACAGTAAGACTTTATAGCTGTCAGAGAATGGCCGGTTGGTGCAAGGCCTCAGTAATATGCAATCTGAACCAGTCCGGGAGCAGCAGGGGAGAAAATCTTTTACAGAAAACCCCTGACGGAGGTCACCGTTATCATAGACATGTGAGTGATAGCTTGCAATGAGTGCAGATACAGTCTGAATTCGGGTGGTAACGCGGATTTTATTCGTCCTGAGTATAACATTTGTTATGCTCGGGCTTTTTTTATGCACAGATTAAAAGTTTATCTCTCAAACTTAAAAAGAAAGGATGAGAAAAATGAAAATCAGAAATCTTGTAGGACAGAGGTTCAGGGAAAGACCTGCAGACTGTATTACAGACAGCCATGCACTTATGGTGAGAGGAGGATATATGAAATCCGTTGGCAGCGGCATCTTTTCAGAATATCCTGCCCTCCGCAGAATTACAGCAAAAATCGAAAGAATTATCAGGGAAGAAATGAATGCCATAGACGGCCAGGAAGTGCTGTTTCCGGTTGTTATGCCTGCAGAACTGTGGGAGGAATCCGGCCGATACAATTCTGTTGCCAGTGAAATGGTAAGATTTGAGGACAGAAACTCCTCACGTATGGTACTGGGAATGACCCACGAGGAAGCTGCAGTACAGCTTGTCAGGGAATACGCTGCTTCATACCAGCAGTATCCTTTTATGATTTATCAGATACAGCGCAAATTCAGGGATGAAGCCAGACCAAGAGCCGGTATGATACGCGTGCGCGAATTTACAATGAAAGATGCATATTCCTTCCATACATCACAGCAGGACCTGGAGAATTATTACACCAGATGCTATGATGCATACAACCGCATTTTCCGCCGTGTGGGCATACCGCAGGTGGTGGCTGTGGCATCTGATTCCGGTATGATGGGTGGCAGTGTATCACACGAATATATGCTGCTGAACGATATCGGGGAAGATTCCATTGTGCTGTGCACAGAGTGTGATTACAGGGCAAATATGGAGGCTGCTGAAAATATTCCGCAGATAAACGGCAAAGATACATCTGAAAGCCTTGTTGCTGTGGAAACCCCGGACTGCAAAACTATTGATGAAGTATGCCGGTTTCTTGGCACAGAAGTGGGAAAAACCTGCAAAGCTGTGGTTTACCGGAAAAAATCCGATGACAGATGCGTAGTGGCTTTTATCCGCGGCGATTATGAAATAAATGAAACAAAGCTGCGCAACCTGGTAGGTGAAGATATATACCCTGCGGTGATTACAGAGGATTCGCCGCTGGTGGCAGGGTATACAGGCCCTTACGGTCTTTCATCAGAAGTGGAATATTATATGGATTTATCCCTCAGAGGAGAAACAAACCTTGTGGCCGGTGCAAACAGGGAAGGATTCCATTACACAGGCTTCTGCCCTGAAAGAGATGTTCCGGGCAGTCAGTACTGCGATATAGCCAAGGCTAAGGAAGGCGGTATCTGTCCGCACTGCGGAAAACCTGCGCTTACTGTAAAAAGAGGCATAGAGGTGGGCAATATATTCCAGCTGGGTACAAAATACACAGAAAGTATGGGTATGGAATACACAGACAGGGACGGCAGCAAGCATTACCCGGTAATGGGCTGTTACGGCATAGGCGTTGGCAGGCTGGCGGCGTCAGTATGTGAGGAATACCACGATGACTTTGGCCCGGTGTGGCCGGTTTCAATTGCCCCGTGGCAGGTTCATCTGTGCTGCCTGCGAGCAGATGATGCTCGGACAAGGGAAACTGCTGACAATCTGTATAACCTGCTGCAGAAAAAAGGAACAGAGGTTATTTATGATGACAGGGAAGGAGTGCGCCCGGGTGAAATGTTTGCAGATGCGGACTTGCTGGGCGTTCCGGTAAGGGTTATTGTAAGCCCGAGAAATCTCAAGGAAAACAAGGTGGAAATTGTAACACGAGACAAGACAGTGAAAGCACTTGTTGCAACAGAAGATGCAGGGGAATACATTGCAGAGCTTCTGAAACAGCTTTCTGAAAAACTGTAAATAAAATCCCGGTGCAGATTCAGGCCTGTACCGGGATTGTTTTGTATTTTTATAAAAAGTATAGGGTTGTCACATCAGGGGAGATACTATTTTTACCAGTCTGCCAATCAGTCTGGTTGACAGTTTTTCTTTTCTGATGGTCTGTGTTGTCACAGCGGAGCATTTTGCCAGGGTTTCGTGGAAATCCTGAACAATTTCGGGAATACAGTCGGTTTTATACAGGTATGCAGCACATTCAAAATGGTGGTAAAGACTGCGGTAGTCCAGATTTACAGTTCCTACAACAGCTTTGATGTCATCACTTATAAAAACTTTTGCGTGCACGAATCCCGGGTCATAGGTATAAATCTTTACGCCGGCACCGGTAAGGGATGAAAAATGTGTTTTGGCAACTGCATAGGGTACTTTTTTATCCGGTATTCCCGGCAGTATCATTTTTACATCTACCCCGCGCTGTGCGGCAAATTTCAGCGCGCTTTCCAGCTCGCCGTCAAGTATCAGATACGGGGACATAATGTAAACATATCTGTTTGCACGGTTTATTATATCCAGATATACCTGCTCACCTGTGCGGTAGTGGTCAAGAGGGGAGTCGCCATAAGGTATGACGTACCCGTTGGAACTGTACTGGTCGCAGGGGGCTGCAATATAGTCTTCGTATTTTTCTGTTTTGCCGGAAATATTCCACATCTGAAGAAACATAAGTGTAAAGCTTTTCACAGCCTCACCCTTCAGCATAATGGCAGTGTCTTTCCAGTGCCCGTATTTTTCATACCTGTTTATATATTCATCGGCCAGATTTATACCGCCTGTAAATGCAACCTTGTTGTCTATAACCAGGATTTTTCTGTGGTCACGGTAGTTGTAATGGGTGGAAACGAATGGTGTGGCAGGTGCGAATACCTTGCACTGTATGCCCAGCTGCTGCAGTTTTTTGTCATATCCACGTGGCAGAGTGAGAAATTCGTTGTTTCCGTCATACATAAAAAGGATGGTTACTCCTTCCTTTGCTTTTCTGGACAGCACATCCAGTATCCTGCCCCACATATGGCCTTCGTCCACAATGTAGTATTCCATAAATATGAATTTTTCGGCTTTTTCCAGTTCTTCCAGCATCCGTCTGAATTTGTCTTCGCCAAGAGGGAAGTATCGCACATCTGTGTTTTCGTATACAGGATGGCAGCCGGTGCGTGCAATATACTGTGCAAGACTTGCGGTTTCAGGGCTTTCAGCCTGGAGTTTTTCCATTGTTTCACTGTCCTGTGGGATAGCTTTCTCGGTGGATTTGAGAATTCTGCTGGCCTGGAACTTCAATGCCCTGAAGCCGATGTCCTGTTTAGTATACAAAAACATAAAAGCACCGAACAGCGGCATTGCAGCTATCAGCGCCAGCCAGGTGATTTTGCTTGTAGGCTCAATGTTGCTGTTGTTTATTATCTGAACAAAGATTATAAAAGATAATATAAGGCTTACAGAATAGTAATATGGTGAATAGTCTCTGAAAGCTATATAAAAATGTACGATTATTCCAATCTGCAGTACAAGCAGCAGCACAACCAGCCCCAGACGGCTGAATACCATATGCAGCAGGCCGTGTTTGCCTTTGTCCAGCAAGGATATTTCATTTTCGGAATTGTATTCCATGATACTCCCCCTTATTTAAGATGTAAGATACAATATAATACAAGTTTATTATAAAAATGTGAAAAGCCACCGTAATTCCGGCAGCTTTTCACTTTTGTTTCATATCGGTGTTTATACAAATTCAACAGGAATGTTTTCCGCTGTCTGCATAAGTGTATCTTTGCTGTCTGCAGAGTGCAGGTACAGCTGGTGATATTTGTCTTCCCACAGGATGTGGGTTTCGCCGTCTTTTTCAAAGCATATTGCATCACAGCCGTTGAGAATAAACTCCTCTGCTTTTACAGCATACGGGTCAACGGTTACCAGTACGGCATCCTTCAGCAGGCGTTTTTCATAGGTGAGAGACCTGCCGGCAATATCTCTGAACTCCACAATGTGTGTAGATGCACTGCGTATATCCTTTTCCACGGAGTAGTCTTGTGGCACAGTTGGTATAATGTATTCCAGTTCTTTTCTGGGATATCTTCTGTATGGATAGGGGGAAGGGTCCACGCCGCTGGTATCTATCATTGCAGGTGCGTGCCTGCGCATATAGCTGCCGCCAAAATCCTCTTCCTGCTGTCTGCTGCTTCCGTCTTTATCCTTTTTAGGCGCAAAAAGGGAGAGGATTATCAATGTGCCTATACTGCATATAAATCTTATATCACGCCACTTGATACCTGTGGCGGAAGAAACAGCCAGCACAGCCAGGTTGAAAGCTGCAAGCAGAAATACAAGAATATGTTCACGTTTCAGCAGAATGCCCCGTATATCCATATATGTTCTGTTCACATAGCGGAAAAGGCTTTCCATTTTCTGCAAAAAGCTTTCACTGAAGGTATACTGCCCGGAAAGCTCTTTTTCAGAGGGAATATACGAAAGTTCTTTTTCCATTGCATCGGCAGCGGCTTTTTTAAGTATGTCCTTACTCATATGTAATGCCCTCCTTTTCCAGTCTTTCAGCCAGCACTTTTCTTCCGCGCTGCAGTCTCTTTTTCACTGTTTCCTCGGGCAGGTGCAGCAGCTGTGAAACCTGCTTTATTTTCATCTCGTTCACAAGGCGGAGATACATCACTTCCTTGTAAATATCCGGCAGGGAAATAATCTGCTGCACAATACTTTCGTATGAAATCCTGCTGAAAATATCATCTGCATTGCTGTCTGCCACATGGTTCATTGCACTTTCATCTTCAGTGATGACAATACCCTTCTGCCGGTTATACATAGTGATTGCCACGTTTTTTGTAACTACCACTACAAAGCCTCTGGTGCGGGGACTGTCCACATCGCCTATCTTGCCAAAGTTTTTTGCTATTCTTATAAAAGCATCGTGCACAGCGTCCTCTGCCAGGCCCTGGTCCTGCAGAATGCTGTTTGCAGTGTACAGCATGGTGTATCTGTATCGATTGTAAAGCTGCTCAAACTTGTTTCTTTCTTCTGCGGTATCAAGCAGCGATAAATAAATCAGCATATTGTTCCTCGTTGTTACTGTGATTGTATAAAATATTTTACCCCATAAGCTGTATTGTTTCAATATTTACGGGTGTCCTGCAATATAAACTCCAGAAAAGTAAAAACGGGGACAAATCCCCGTTTTTTTATTTTCAGGAGGTGTAACTATGGTCAAAGTAAACGGTGTGGAGCTGAACATCGCCGGGAAAACCGTCTCGGAATATCTTGTTTCTACAAAC